>CAYWWF010000015.1:7673-15360 GCA_964461745.1 uncultured Oscillospiraceae bacterium
CTGATTCGAATCAGCATGTTTTCAATGTTCAGCGGCGCGACTTCCAGTTCAAATTTGCCTGCCTCAATTTTGGACATGTCGAGCACGTCGTTGATGAGACCCAATAGGTGGTTTGAGGAGGTCTCGATGGTCTGCAGACAGTATTTGAGCTTGTCGATGTCGCGGGTATTGCCCGCGATTTTCGTCATGCCGATAATCGCGTTCATCGGCGTGCGGATTTCATGGCTCATCTTCGATAGGAAGCTGCTCTTGGCGCGGGAGGCCTCCTGCGCAGCCGTGGTCTGCACCTCCAGTTCGCAGGTGCGCTGCCAAACGAGATGCTCCAGGTTGTTGTTCATTTTTTTGTTTTTGCGCAGAAGCGCGATGACCATAATCAGGCCCAGCGTCAGGGAAACCAAAAACGCGAGCAGATAGGGGAAAATATCGCGGAAAACACGGCTTCTGTAGTCAAATACCCGGCGTTTCCAGTGCTCAGAAATGCCGGTCGTATCAATGTAACGTTCCGCTTTGTTGAGGATGGAGCAAAGAACGGGTTCGTTTATGTTCAGACCAAAGGCGGCGTCATAGCTAGCCTGGAAGACCAGATTTGTCTTGAACTCCGGGCGCTCCAGGTAGTTGGTGAAACGCAGATTGAGGTTCTGCGTGGCCATGAGCAGATCAATTTCGCCCTTCTCAAGCGCGGAAAAAGCCTCTTTGTCGGTCGCATACGTAACGGTGTCCACGCTCTTGGGGAACCACGAAAGAAAGATTTCTTGATACGCCGTGCCAGAGATCAGACCGACTTTGGCGTAGAGCACTTGGTTGATGTCTACGTCGGGCTGATCGGCCCGGGAGAGCATCGCATAATTGTCCACATAGTAAGGCTTGTCGCACCAGAGGAAGCGACCTTGACGGGAAGCCGCCTTCAGCAGTTCCGAGACAAGCGAAAAACGCCCGGTCTCAAGGCCTTCAAGAAGTTCCAGCCAGGTCTCATCCAAATTGTTTTGCGTTTCAAACACTAGCCCTGTCAGTTCCGAGACTTCTCGAAGTACATCCACGGCGATGCCTTGGAACTCTTTTTCATTCTCATTATAAAACGCAGACGGATAGTTGTTGGTTTGGCAGGCAAAGGGGATCGGCGTACCGCCAGGCCCGTGCTCGCGGATATAGTCCTTTTCCGCGTCGGTCAGAGAAAAAGACAGTTTGTATTTTTGGTACTCAAAAATACCCTGGTTGTACAAAACAGAGAGTTCATACTGCCCGCCGCTTGCGAGATACTTGTTGATAGCGGTGATGATTGGTTTCAATTCTTCGTCACGTGTGACCATAGAGACCGAAGAATAGATCAGCGGAAAGAATTCCTCGGAGTAGATATAGTCAAACGCAAAGAAGATGGCCTCGGCTGTGCCCTCGTCGATGTAAGCGTCAATGATGCCGGTCTTAATCATGTTCGGCACATCGTTTTCAGACTCCACGAAGATGGCCTCGAACGGAAGTTCCCAAGATGTTGCAACCAAATCGGCGATGGTGCTGCCGGCCATAAACGCACATTGAACTGGGCGGCGCTGAGCAATCTCCCGGAGACTCTCGGACTGATAGTTTGTATAGACACGCAGCGAACGCTGCAAAATCGGGCTAGTCATCAGGTAGGTATCTTCAGGGGAAAAGCGCGAAGGCAATTCGCTGAAAAAATTGAGTTCGTGCGTCCCCAGTTTTTCAAGCATCTCGCTGCCGTCGCCGAGCAGCGGCGTAAAAGAGACACCGAAGAGTTCGGACAGACGGTCGCAAAGCAGAGCGGCAAATCCGCCCGGGCGATCCCCGTCCAACCAGAACAACTCCGGAGCCTGACTGGTACCATATATAAAAGAACGGCGGCGAGACAAAAGAGACTGAAGTGCTTCCATTTCTTCCGATGTGAGTCCCGGAATGTCCCGATAGGTTTCGATTTCCGTGGAGGTATTAGAAAAAGAAATCGCAAAGAGAAACGGGCTTACGGCGGTGAATATAAATATAAGGACAAAACAAAAGAAAAATACCCTTTTCATCCGCATCGTTCGCCCTCTCTTTTGGTTAATTGCCCCAGGCCCAAATCAGACTCAGGAGGGAAAATCAAAAAAGATAAAACTTGGGAGAGTTGCCAAAAGTACCAAAAACCAACATGGCTTGGATTGAGATGAGTCGGCAGTGGATGGAATACAATAGCTTCAGGTTATCCTATCATAATAAATTACAAAATACAACTCAAAACAACAAAAAACTAACAAGTGGAAATATAATCCAATCCGCTGGGTTTTGCACTTTATCCATTTCGGTTGGAACTCTGTCCAACCATGGATGAGCGGCCCAGGCAATCCCGGTTTACTGGTCTCTAAACAAAAAGGGTCGAGGTGGAGGACGCCACCACAACCCTGAAGGGATCTGAATCTTTCATGAGACATGACAATCGAAAATCACTGACGCTGCGATGGTTACTCTATGAAAGATTGGTATGAGCTATGACTTTGTCTTAGGCTTCCACGCCCAAAAGAGCGGCGCCAATGACACCGGCTTCCCCGCCCAAAGCCGAGGAACAAAGCTTGGTTTGCCGCACGTCTTTGAAGAAGGTGTATCGTTCCATGTTGTTGCGGATTGGCTCCAGAAGGCGTTCGCCCTCGTTGCCGATGCCGCCGCCGAGACAAATGAGCTCAGGCTGGAAGATGTTCAACACGCTCAAAATACCGGCGCTCAGGTATTCAACAAACTGCCGGAGCACAAACTGCGCGGCCGGGTCGTGAGACAGGGACGAAAGAAACGCGGTGCGTCCGCCGACACAGTCCAGATTCCCGCTGACTTCCTGCCACATCAAGCTGTCAGGAGTCTTCTTCATAACCTCTTTGGTTAGACGGATCAGTCCTGTGGCCGAGGCGTAGGTTTCCCAGCAGCCGCGACGTCCGCAACTGCACGGTAGGCCATCGTGGGAGATCAGAATGTGCCCGAGTTCACCGGCTGCACCATTTTTACCCGTAAAGATTTTTCCGTCTAAAATGACACCGCTACCGATGCCTGTACCAAGCGTCAACATAACCATATCCCGATAACCACGGCCCACGCCCGCAAGGTATTCGCCCCAGGCCGCCGCGTTTGAGTCGTTGCTCAAATAAATCGGAATGTCCCAGACACGGCGCAACTCTTGCGTCAGCGGCGTGTTTTGAAACGGGATGTTGATGCACTGTATGACTACGCCCTTCTCGCTGTCAACCAGTCCGGGCAGACCGATACCAATGCTTGTTACGGTCGAGCGACCGGCCGTAAGCTTTTGGGTTAAGTTGACGATGTCGTTCATAATGGCCAGCGCGCCGCGCTCCGGCAGCGTAGGCGTTTTAAGTTTGGCGATGACTTTATAGTTTTCATCCACCAGTCCCGCTTCAATGTTGGTTCCACCAACGTCGATGCCGATTCTCATGTGATTTACCCCCTATCGTAAACACTAAATGGTGATGTTTTTTCTTTTCGAGAAATAAGCGCGGAAGCTTTCCGGTTTTCCGTTTACAATCAAGTCTTCCGGAAAAGAAATGCCGGCGAGCATCTCAAGCGCCAAATCAAAAGAGCCCACTTCTCCGGCCCAATGCGCGTCGCTTGTCAGCACAATGGGCACGCCATAACGTGCGCAGGTTTCGGCGATGTGGACACAGGAGGAGACACTGCGCTTGCGAACGGAGAAGGAGTGGTTGTTGATTTCAAACACAGTGCCGGTTTCTCGACATTTTGAGATTACAGCCTCATGGTCAAAGTGAAACTCTGGCGTCCCGGCGTGGCCGATCGCAGTGACATGAGGGTTTTCGGCGATTTTGAGCCAGGCGCGCGTGTGATCTTCCGTGGTTTTGGGCTTCAGACAGGGTGTGTGCATCGAGGCGATGACCCAATCGAGTTTTTTGATGATGTTGTCGGGCAAATCGAGCGTGCCGTCGAAGTCTACAACGTTGCATTCAGCGCCTTTGAGCAGCCGAACGCCGTAGAGGTATTCGGGCAACGCGTTTTGACACTCAAAATGCCAAATGTGCGGCGCGTCGCCTAGCGCGGGGCCGTGGTCGGTGATGGCCAAAGCCAGCAGTTTCTTTTCCGCGGCGGCTTCCGCGAGCTCGCGTACAGTTGAAAAGGCGTGGTCGGAGGCTATTGTGTGCGTGTGCAGATCCGCGACGGGCCGCAAGCCCGGGTAACATGGGGTGGTTTTCGTTTTGTTTTCCGTCATGTGCATCTCCATATCCAATCTAAAACGGTGTCATGCAAACAACTCATGAGAAGAATGCTAAGGAGGCCGTGCAGTACCGCCTCTGTAGTTCACCCAATTGGTTCGGCAAATTGAAAATGTTCGTTGATGCGGTCAGTAAAATCTTGCGCGGCGTTGTAGCCCATCTTCTTCTGGCGGTTGTTCATTGCCGCGACTTCAATGATGACGGCCAGATTGCGCCCGGGTTTCACGGGTACGGTCAGCGACGGGACGGAGACATCCAGAATTTCCGTTGTGAGGCTGTCCAGTCCCAAACGGTCATACTGTGTGTTTTCGTTCCATAGTTCGATGTTGATGACAAGATCGATGTTTTCCGTGCTCTTGACAGCGCCCATGCCGAAGATGCGGCGGACATCGACGACGCCGATGCCGCGAAGCTCAATGTAATGTCGGATAAGGTCGGGCGCGGAGCCCACAAGCGTTTTGGCCGAGACTTTCTTAATCTGTACGGCGTCGTCGGCGATCAGCCGGTGACCGCGTTTGACGAGCTCTATGGCCGTTTCAGACTTGCCGACGCCGCTTTCGCCAAGCAGCAATACGCCTTCACCGTAAACCTCCACGAGCACGCCGTGGCGGGTGATGCGCGGGGCCAATTCGACTTTAAGCGTGCGAATCATCGCGCTCATGAGGTGGGAAGTAGACTCGCCCGTGCTGAGCAGCGGGGTCTCATACTTTTGCGCGAGCTCCAGGCACTCAGGAAACGGCGGAATGCCACGGGAGAAGATCAGGGCCGGGATGTGCTTGGAAAGCAGCTTGTCAAACGCGGCGAAGCGGCGCTCGGGTGTGAAGCGCTCGACAAACGTGGCCTCAACCTTGCCGATGACCTGAATGCGGCTGGAGTCAAAATAGTCAAAAAAACCAGCGAGCTGTAAGCCGGGACGGTTGACGTCATCGGTGACAATCAGCGTCTCCGCGAGTTGAGGCGGCGCGTACAAAACCTCGAAATTGAATTCTCGGATAAGATCGGTGAGTTTAACATGAAAGATGTTGTCCACAGTAAGCCTCCATCCCCCGGCAACACAACCGAGGTCTCAATCGTTCCGGACAGGCTTTTTGGCCGCGGCTCCCGCAGCGCCGGGCGGCTGGGTGAGCACAAACCATTATATCATCTTTTTGTGCGTTGGCAATACAAATCAGAGGGTATTTCATGAAATAGTGCGAAAAACACAATGTTTATGTTTCACAAACAATTCTACATGATATGGCCTCCAAACTTCACACAAGATAAAAAATCCCGGAGAAGACATCAGTCTTCTCCGGGATGCAAAGATTGTCAAAAATGCCTCGCAGAGTTTTCTGCCACCGGCAGAAAATAAAGTTTCATTGTTTTTCCGGGGACATGTGCATCGGAAAAACTCCACAACTCGTCGATTATCCGCAGAAAATCGACGTTTCCGGCCCGCAGGCCGGAGCCAAACTTGTCAAAGAATCCAGCGAAGCGATTCTTTGACAACCTCAAAATCCCGGAGAAGACATCAGCCTTCTCCGGGATCCCAACGCAATGTTTTACGGAGTTTACACCCAACCGCGGGTCTTCACGGCGCTCGCGACACGCTGGATGGCGATCATGTAGGCGGCTTCGCGCATCGTGACCTTCTCTGTTTTGGAGAGCGCCAGCACGGCCAAGAAGGCCGAGGTCATCAGCGCGTCGAGCTTTGAGAGGACTTCTTCCTTTTCCCAGAAGAAGTTCATGTTGCACTGCACTTGCTCGAAATAGCTGCACGAAACGCCACCGGCGTTGCAGAGGAAATCGGGGATCAACAAAATGCCACGACGCGCAATGACCGGGTCGGCATCGGGTGTTGTGGGGCCGTTGGCGCCCTCGCATATGTATTTGACTTTCTGCGAAATCGATTCGACATTCGCCGCCGTGATTTGGTTTTCAATCGCAGCCGGCAGCAAGATGTCAACCTCTTGGGTCAGCCAGTCGTCGCCGGGCAGGATTTCGAGACCCATCGCTTGCGCTTTGGCTTTGTCAATCGAGCCGAACTGGTCTTTGATTTCACGCAGCGCGGGGATGTCGATGCCTCCCAGGTTGCGGAAGGTGTAGGACTTTTTGTCGGTGTTGTCCCAGCAGGAGACGGCAATCACGCAACCGCCCATTTCATGGTAGAGCAGGGAAGCGTACTCGGCGACGTTGCCGAAACCCTGGACGCTCATGGTGGTGCCCTTCATGGCGACACCGTCGGCTTTGAGGGCTTCGCGCAAGCAATAGATGGCGCCGTAGCCCGTGGCTTCGGTGCGGCCCTTCGAGCCGCCGAGACCGACCGGCTTGCCGGTGATGACGCCGGGGAAGCGTCCGCCGGAGATGGCTTCGTACTCATCCATCATCCAGACCATGTGCTGGCCGTTGGTCATCACATCGGGCGCGGGTACGTCGACGAGGGGGCCGACCATACGAGCGAGCTGGCGCATGTAGCCGCGGCAAAGTCTCTCTTGTTCGCCCTGAGACATTTCACGCGGATCGCAGATGATGCCGCCCTTGCCGCCGCCAAGCGGGATGTCGACCACCGCACACTTCCAAGTCATCCACATGGAAAGCGCGCGAACGGTGTCGAGCGTCTCATGGGGATGGAAGCGGATGCCGCCCTTGGAAGGGCCTCTGGCGTCGTTGTGCTGGACTCTCATGCCTTGGAACACCTTGGTTGTCCCGTCGTCCATTTTGACGGGGATGCTGAAGCAATACTGCCGCAGCGGTTCTCTGAGGAGATCGCAAAGGCTTTGCTCGAGTTTGATTTGTTTTGCGACGGAGTCAAATTGCTCTTGTGCGTTTACAAACGGATTGTATTCTTTTCCCATACCAAAAGCCTCCTATGCAAAATTTGATTGATTATATCACGCAAAGGCGCAAAACGCAAGGAGAACCAACTCAGTTTTTGTTTACTGTGGGGTTTTCATTGTCTTGATATACATAAAAAACTGGGCGAAATTGAAAGTTGAGACATACAAAAAAAGGAAT
Organism: uncultured Oscillospiraceae bacterium; assembly: GCA_964461745.1. GTDB lineage: Bacteria > Bacillota > Clostridia > Oscillospirales > UBA929 > JAVBPF01. The sequence goes on from CAYWWF010000015.1 coordinate 14,879, forward strand.
ACAATTTTAGGAAGAGAGAAGGAAACATATGTCGCGCAAGCATAAGGCCCCCACCAACGTGTTGTCGGCGGGGGCCTATCGTTGTCGAAAAAACGCTTTGCTGGTTTTTCCGACAAATAGGGGCACCGGCCTGTGGGCCGGAAACGCCGATTCTCTGAGGACAATCGGCGGGTTAGGGTGTTTTTCCGATGCGCATGTCCCCGGAAAAACAATAGAATTTTATTTTCCGCTATCGGCGGAAAACTCTGCGAGGCTTTTTTGACAGTCTGAGGCCCCCACCAACAGCATGTCGGTGGGGGCCAAATAACGTAGCGAAGATTTGAATTCAGCTTACCGTGACGAGCACGGCGGCGACAGTGCCGGTGATGCCGTCTTTCACGTTGATCACAACGGTACCGGTTCGAAGGCCGGTCAGCACGCCGTCCTGGGTAACGCCGACGACAGCCGGGTTCGAGGAGGTGTAGCTCAGCGCGGACACCGCG
>CAYWWF010000016.1:0-13058 GCA_964461745.1 uncultured Oscillospiraceae bacterium
GCGTAACGGTGACCTCACCATATGTCTCACGCGAATACGCCGAGACCGGAATAACTTCCGATTCTGTTGTGATAACTATGAGAGATTACGATGAGTGCAAACAGCTTGTCGACACCATTAACGCCTGCATTCAAGCAGCGCAAAGGTAAGAACTCTTGAATCAATTTCAAAAATCCTATATCAGCGTACAATCAGGAGGGTTTTTATGTTTACACCTAACAGCGATACTCCGCCACTCTTTCCGGCGCCTCCTTACGGCAGGCAATAACTGTATATACAGGTAAAGTTAAAAGGGAAGACACAAAAATTGTGCCTTCCCTTTGACAAAATGGTGCGGCTGAAGGGACTTGAACCCCCATGAAGTTGCCCTCACATGGACCTGAACCATGCGCGTCTGCCGATTCCGCCACAGCCGCTTATCTGAGCCTCCGGCCCCGTCTCCAAAGCACTGGTCAAAAGGGGGCAAAAAGCCACTGCACAAATGGTAGCATAAATTACGCCGCTCTGCAAGAGGAAATTTTCTTTCGTCACGAAGTTTTTTGCGCACGTTACCATGCGCACGGGGCATCATCGCGGCTCGCTATACAGCCCATGATCCAAAACTCTTGCCTGTTTGCCCTCACTGTGATAATATATGGAGTGATAATTTTAAAAAATTGTTGACTATGTCCAAATTTAATACGGCGAGGTCCGGCAATGCTTCCTGTTTGGACCCCGATGTGCGCGTTGTTCTCAGGCGGAGCGTTAAGCTGTTGCCCGATCCTTCGACCCGCTGCTGTTTGCTCGCCGGTGAAAGGTGCTAAGATGCGAGAATTTTCCATTGTCACCGAAGTGACCTCGGACCTGCCCGTTTCTCTGTTGGAGCAGCACAACATCCACGTACTTCCTATGGCCTTTACAATCGGTCAGGAGCATTTTCTTCACGAAGCTGAGAGCACAGGCCTCCCCATCCGGGATTATTTTTCCCGTCTGCGGCGCGGCGAGGTGGGTGTCACCTCCCAAGTAGCCCGGCAGCGCTTTCAGGATTTTTTTCAGCAATGTGTCGATGCCGACCGTGATGTCTTGTTCATTTCTTTTTCCGCCAAACTCAGCGGCAACTGGCAAAGCGGACAAAAGGTGGCCTCCGAGTTTTCGGCTCGTTACCCGGACCGAACGTTTTACGCGGTCGACTCCATTTCCGGTTGTAGCGCCGAAGGACTTATGGTTTTGGCCGCGGCTTGGGAGCGCGCCCGCGGAAAGAGCATCCATGAAGTCTATCACTTCCTGGAGGCGCAAAAACAGCAGATCAACCACTGGATGACGCTGCACGATTTGCAGTACTTACGCCGTGGCGGACGCGTCCCCGCCGTCCAAGCCATTGCTGGTACGATCCTAGGCCTCAAACCTGTTCTTACGCTGAACAGTCAGGGCCACATCGTCCCGGTACACAAGGTGCGCGGTTGGCAACGCGCTCTCGACGAGCTGTTGAACTTATTTAAGAACAGTTATAAAGATCCTGTCTATCCGCACGTTTTCATCAACCACACCGACGAACTCGAAGCCGCTCAGTATTTAGAAGCTCGTCTGCGAACGGAACATGGCGTTTCAGAGGTCTATATACAAGAGCTCGGCCCCATCACCGGTGCTCATATGGGCCCGGGGGCCATCGGCCTCCTGTTCTTCGGTACACCGCGCCCAGCGTAGGGCGTTTTGGGGCATACCCCTTTGAGATGGAGGAGATTTCTCATGAAAAGAACAGCCGTTTTGCTGGCCTTGGTTCTGCTGCTCACCTGCGCTTTACCCTCGGCATTGGCTGCGCCTACCCCGCAAAACACTTCGATTGCCCTTGAGCTCGACGGCAAACCCATCGACTGCGACGTGCCGGCCATCAAGCTGGATGGACGCACACTGGCCCCGATTCGCGCCATCACCGAGGCACTCGGCGGCAAAGTTGACTGGGACAACGACACCAAAACCGCCACCATCACGCATGAAGGTACGGTTCTTACCATGACACTCGACGATCCCCAGGTTACCGTAAACGGCGTCACAGTCACGTTGGATACTCAGCCCATCCTTTACCGTTCCCGCACGATGGTACCCGTGCGCTTTTTGGCCGAAGCACTCGGCACAACCGTAACTTGGGACGGCAAACGCAACACGGTCAAGCTCACCTCCAAAGCCGCCACCAAGGGATTGGCCACGCTGATCCCGCAGAGCAAGGCCTACGCCGAGCAGATGGCGAGGAGCGAGTTTGGCGCAGTATATAAGAAATGCTCCTCGGTGATGAAATCCAAAATCACCGAAGCCTATCTTGAGCAGTCTTGGGCGCAAGTGGTCGCGGAAATCGGTGTCTACCAGGATATTTATGCGCAAAAAGCGGTCGTATCCGGCGATACCACCTTGGTCTATATCACCTTGAATTACGCTTACAACGGTTTGACCGTCCAGTTCACCTACAACGCGGCCGGCGAAATCGACGGCCTGTTCATTTCCTACACACCGATCCCCGAGCCGCTTGTGGACAACGAAATCTTTGAGGAAATCCCCGTCACCGTCGGCCCCCACGCGCTGCCGGGTATCTTGACACTCCCCCGCGACGTCAAGAACCCACCCGTCGCGCTTTTGGTGCAGGGTTCGGGACAAAGCGATTGCAATGAAACCGTGGGCGCTTCGGCCAACAAGCCTTTCCGTGACATCGCGCACGGACTGGCCGAAAAGGGCATCGCCTCCCTTCGGTATGACAAGCGCTTTTACGCACATCCCGAGCTCTATTCTTCCGCCTCCACAATCCAGGATGAAGTCCTAAACGACGCAAGTGCTGCCATCGCGTTCCTTCGCGCCGACGAACGCACACGAGGCGGCAAGGTCTTTGTAATCGGACACAGTTTGGGCGGCATGCTCGCGCCCAAAATCGCGCTCGATAACTCTTCTGTCGCGGGCATCGTCTCCCTGGCCGGCACACCGCGCAAATTGGAAGACGTGATCCTTGACCAAAACCGGGCGGCTGTCGCGGCGATGCCGGAACTGTCCACAGAAGACAAGGCAGCACTTCTCGCATCGGCCAACGCCCTGGTTCAGCAGGTCAAGGCACTGAAATCCGACAGCCCCGATCAGGTCATCCTGGGGATGTCCACAGCCTATTGGCGCAGCCTCAATGCCATTGACACACCCACAATTGTACATCGTCTCTCCATCCCCATGTTGATTTTACAGGGCAGCGCGGACTTTCAAGTCACCACCGCCGTGGACTACAAGGCCTGGCAAACCGCGCTCTCCGGGAAAACCAACGTGACTTACCGCCTCTATGACGGCTTAAACCATATGTTCATGCCCACAACCGGACGCCGTGACATCAGCGAATACGACGCACACAACGCCGTCTCCCCGGGTGTGATCTCAGACATCGCCGACTGGATGCATAAGAACAGCTAGGGCGGCCTAAAAGACTATTCCCCCGCCTTCGGTGGAGGAATAGAAAAATGAAAGCCGGTGCTCACATGCGCGCGAAACGTTTCGCCCCCGCGTGGATCCTTATGATCGTTGCCGCTGCTTTTGTCACTTTCGGTCTTTTGCGCGGTGAGGACATCAGCGTCCTGCGCAAGTCTGTGACCATCTGTTTGGAGTGTATCGGCCTTGGTTAAGCGATGGACGCTCCGTGTTGGAATCACGCTGCTCTACAATGTGAATCTGCCGGGCTTCATCACCGGTAAGATTTGGACCGGCTCGTCCAAGTATTTTTGTGTGCCGGGCCTCAATTGTTATTCCTGCCCCGGCGCTTGGGGTTCCTGCCCCATCGGCGCGCTTCAGGCTGTCATTGGGAGCGCCCGGTATTACTTCTCTTTTTATGTTGTCGGCTCCCTGCTGCTGTTCGGTGCGCTGTTCGGACGGCTCATCTGCGCCTTTGCCTGTCCCTTCGGGCTGATCCAGGATCTGCTCTATCGAATCAAGACCCCGAAACTGCCCCGCAGTCGGCTCACAAAAAAGCTGACCTACACCAAATACGGCATTCTGCTCGTGTTTGTCTTTCTTTGGCCGCTGTTGCTGTCGATGCTGGACGGCGTTGGCGTGCCGACGTTTTGTCAGTACATCTGTCCGGCGGGAACTCTTGAGGCCGGTGTTCCGCTTTTGCTACTTAACCCGATCCTGCAAACGGCCATCGGTTGGCTGTTTAGCCTGAAGATGGCGATTCTGATTGCTGTTGTGCTGCTCTCTGTGGTACTCTATCGACCGTTTTGCCGTTTCCTCTGTCCGCTTGGGGCCATCTACGCGCTCTTAAACCGCTTTTCCGTTTTTGGCGTCCGCCCCGACCCGACCCGCTGTACACACTGCGGCGCGTGCGCCGCGCACTGTCGCATGGATGTGAACTGTGTCGGCGACAGCGAGTGTTTGCGTTGCGGATCGTGCCGATCGGTTTGCCCCCATGGCGCCATCGTCTCCGGCGTACGAAAGCGCCATCCTGGGGGGACAATAACTACTGAATAAAAACAATCTATAGCCGCCCTCTTCAACATAGTGGAAGAGGGCGGCTTAGATTTATCGCCATTTTTATCGACACTTAGAATTATAAAGCACTGTTGCGAAAATCACTGGGGGTTTTCCCGGTCAATTTCTTAAAGTTGCTTGAAAAAACAATCGAAGAGGAAAAACCGGTCTGCTCAGCCACCTCATAGAGCTTTAGGTTCGTGCTGAGGATCAGGCGCTTGGCCTGGTCGATGCGGTAATTGCTGAGGTAGGTCGTGAAAGGCTGCCCCACCTCCTGAGAGAAAATACGGCTTAGGTAACTGGGGTTGACCCAAAGCCGAGTCGCCAACCACTCAAGGCCGATGTCTTCGCTGTAGTGCTGCTGGATCAGGAGCAGGGCCTTTTTTATAAGTAGGTTTTTGTCCTGATCCTCATTCGAGAGGCAGCGGGGCCGAAGGGCATCGAGAAGGGCTTTTTTCAAATCGGCACAATCCTGGTAGGGCGCACTGCTGCGAAACGGCTGCTTGTCCCCCGTCTGTTCGGAGAAAAAGCGGGAGACACAGCGCTCGCAGCTGCGGGTAAAGTCGTCAGGGTCTATACAAAAGCGTTGATCCAAAATGCGCTTTATGGTCTCGTCAAAGCTCATTTCGATTTCAAGTATGTTCCGGGTCGACAGTTTATGAAAGAACAGTGTCTCAAACTCCGCCAAAAAGGCGTGGCACGCCTCGGCGTCTTGGTTGTAGTCCTCAAGACAGTAGATCTCTTTGCCGGGTAGAAAGAATGCAAGGGGTCGCAGTTTCTCGACCCGGCGATAGCGCTCCTTGCTCTCATGAATAAAAGAAAACGGCAGGCAGTAGACAATGGAGCTGTGGATGCCGAGCAGATTGCGAAAGCTGGAGTCAATTTGCACGGTCAGCGTTTGCGTTCGGTTGAGGATGGCCTGTACGCTCTCCTGGCGGGAAAACCGCAGGAAAACCAAAAATATCCCCTCACGGGGTTTGGTGTAAAAAAACAAGTGGGATTCGAGCAACTCATTGAGCACACCGTCAAACACTTGGGCGAATTGCACGATGTCGCTGCCGGTGTAGCGGTGCACCACAGAGCTGTAGTCGGAAATGGCGATATCCAGCAACGCGTAGCGGCTTTTGGTGTCGTGAAACCCAAGTTGCGCGCGAAAAAGATCCACCACGCTTTTGTCGGGCACATCCGGCGAACAGAGCCAATAGTTGATGCTGTCCTGAAGTTCGCTTCGCGCTTTGCGCCGGGCGGCGGTCTCGAGCGCGGCCAGCCGGGACTCCTGCCTGGACTCCTCCGAAAGTTCTTGCCGCATCTTTTCCAGAAGGGCCAGTATACTCTCCCCCGTGATGTCACTTTTAAGAACATAATCAAAGCACCCGAGTCGTATTGCTTTTTGGGCAAAGGTGAATTCATCGTGGTTTGTCAGGAGGGACACCACACAATTGACGGCGTTTCGGTTCAGCCACTCCAACACCTCCAACCCCGACATGACCGGCATGGTAATGTCCAGAAGCATGAGGCGGATGTCACCGGCCTTGAGAATCTCAATCGCCGCCGCGCCGTTCTCCGCCTCGACGAGTTCAAAGCCTTGCCCCTCCCAATCGATCACAGTCTTTAAGTAACTGCGGATCGGTATTTCATCGTCAACCAACAGAATCTTCATGAAACGCCTCCTCCCGTAGAATTTTGGGGATGGTAGCCGTCACGCGGGTGAAGCAACCCGGTTTGCTGTCGACGGTCAAATCGTATGCCCCACCGAAGAGTGTGCGAATGCGCTCCCGTACGCTGCCGATGCCGATGCCCGCGAACATAGCCCTGCCCCGTCCGGCATTGCTCCGGAAGAGATGGTCGATTTGCTCCACCGTCATGCCGTCGCCATTGTCCTCGACGGTCACAACGATGCGGCTTTCCTCGCAAGCCACCCGCACTTGGATCATTGGATCGGCCTGCGTGCCACTGTTGAAGGCGTGGATGTAGCAGTTCTCCACAGCGGGCTGAATGAGAAACTTGAGGCACTGATAGTCAAAGCATTCCTCATCGATGTCATAGCTGATTTCTACACTGTCGCTGTAACGCACACGCATGATCTGAACGTAATTTTCAAGTTGCAGCAGTTCTGTCTCAAAGGGGACAATATCAACGGTGCATTTGATCGAAAAACGCAGCAGAGACGAGAGGCTATCCAAGGTACGGGAGATGTCCTTGGAACCTATAATATCTGCTTTCCAACGGATGGCGTTGAGCGTGTTGTAAAGGAAGTGCGAGCTCACTTTGGACTGCAGGGCCTCATAAGAAAGGCGGGCCTTCTCTTGCTCGTTGCGCGTCACCTCTCCAATCAGTTCTTCAATGCGCTCCATGAGACTGTTGAAAGCGTCCGACAATTCCCCCATCTCGCCGTCCAGCGGCATGCAACGGGCAGAGAGATCTTTTTTCTGGCCCTGAATCATGGCGGTCTTAAGACGTTGTATGGGCTGGGAGATGTGCCGCGAAGACCAACCGATGAAAGCACCGGCGTAAACAATACCGACAATCAGAATGATGAGTGGCAGGCCAATCAGAATCCGAGGTTGCGTAATCACGGCGTTGCGAGGCGTGAGATACAAAAACTGAAACCCACTCCGAGGGGCGGTCATAGCGTTAACAGTATATTTCGGTTCCCATACCTTAACTTCGGGCTGGGTGAGCAGCGGCGAGGTGACAAGCAGTTCGTCGGAGCTGCTGTACACAAGCTGCCCCGTATCGTCCAGTACGACAAAGATGGTTCCGTCCTCCCCGGAGAGTTCTTTCCATCTGTCGTTGAAGGACCAAAGGCTCAAGTCAATGCGGATGGCCCCGATCAGACGGTTGCGCAACACGTCCTTGAGCCGCTGGGAGACCGAGACGGTGAGTCCGCCGTTCAAATAGAGTTCGTTTTCCGAGGTGGGAGAAATGACAGGATCCTCCACAGAGGTGACCTGACGATACCACTCACTGGAGCGCAGGTCGTACCAGTCCTCGTTGTGGATGTTCACCGACGTGGTGGGAAAGCTCCGCCCATGGTAGACGCTGCCCGTGTATTCGGACACGATGGTCACGGACAAAATGTTTGGTTCGTAATAGAGAAAGTTGTTGCGCAGAGCCAAAGGCAATCGGTTTTCATCGGTGTACTTTTGCATCAGATTGTCTTTGCCGTATTCTGTGGTGAGAATCGTGTAAAGAGTTTTTTCCGTGTAAGGCTTCTCCAGCAGTTTCAACACACGCGCGTACACCTGGTCGAATGACCCGGCGGCACTTTGGAGAGAGTAAAGGCGGGAGGCCTCGATCTGTCGAATCGCGGAGTCCCACAGACTGCTGATCAGAACGAAACTGAGCAGCGTAATGACGGGCAGCACGAGGCCAAATTGAAGCAACACAAGCTGAGATCGAAAGTGAAATCTCTTCTTCCCTTTGCCCATCGCCACGCCCCCCTATGAGCTATTATTTGTGCGCAAAGTAACATATAAGCTTTATTATACTAGATTTTCGATAAAAAAATATGTATAGATTTTTATTATTTTTAACCGATTTTTACCTTTTCTCAAAACACAACAAGTAAAGCTCCATTAAGAAATCTAAAACGCGGGAAATTGTTTTCCCTTACAAATGGCGGTATTATAAAGAAAAGCTGTCTCGAAACAGCAATCCATTGCTTCAAAATAGGAAGGAGACCGACATGAAAAAGAAACTCTTATCCCTCTTGCTTGCTTCCCTCATGCTCGTTGCTCTGGTCGCCGGATGCAGCGGCGGCACGACCAACAGCCCCGCCCCGAGCCCCTCGACCGGCGACCCCACCCCCAACACCACACCTTCTGACGCGCCCCCGGCTGAACCTGTCACGATCACCTTTGGCTACTGGGGCGACTCCGGCGAAACCCAAGCCTACACAAAAGCCATCGAGAACATCGAAGCCAACGTCCCCGGCGTAAAGGTCGAACTGGCCCACTACGCGGGCACCGCCGACTTCTGGGATAGCCTGCCCGGTCAGATTGCCGCCGGCACCGCGCCCGACATCATTGCCCCGACCAACGAGGGCCATCTCAGCTACATCGCCGACGGCCTGTTCCTCCCGATGGATCAGTATGGGTTTGATCTGAGCGGTTTCACCCCCAACGCCGTGGACGCTTGGAGCTATGAAGGCCATCTGTACGGCATCCCCGTGACCGCCGCCCCCGGTCTCTTTGTCGTGAACAAGGATCTGTGGGACGCCGCGGGCTTGGGCGCCATGCCCACCACTTGGGATGAAGTGTACGAAGCCGCCAAGGTTTTAACCAAAGGCGATGTGAAGGGCCTCTGCATCGACTTCTCCCAGGGCTACCACCCGACCCAGTATATGAACTCCTTCGGCGGCGGCTGGAAAAACGGCGCTGACATCGACAGCACCGCCAACGAAACCGCGCTGGATTACATCTTTAAGATGTACAAAGAAGGCCTTGCGGTCAATTCCAAGGACTTGGGTCTTGCCTGGGACGGCGAAGTGTTTGCCGCCGGCAAATGCGCGATGACGACCGCGGGCACCTGGTACATCGGCATGATGAAAGAAGCAGCCCCCAACACAAACTATGAGATCCTTCCGATGCCCGGTGGCAACGGTAACAACGGTTGCACCCTGCACTCCATCGCTTTCACCGTTCTCTCCAACAGTAAGAATCCGGAGCTTGCCGCAAAGGTCGCTTATTATATGAGCCGCGAAGAAGCCCAAAGAACCACCGCCGAAACGGTTGGCAGCATGCCCAGCCTGATTTCTCTGCGCGATTGGTACTTTGAGCAAAACGCGAAGATGCAAAACGCCAAGGTCTCTTTGGATTGGGCTTCTTCCTTCGGTTATCCGATCCGGGCCGCTGAATTCCAGACCGACCTCGTGCGCTCCTTCGAAGAGGTTCAGTACGCCGGCTCAAATCAGACCTCCAAGGATATCCTTGCTTCTCTGGCTGAGAAGTACGGTAAGAACTAAAACGTGAGATCAGAAGGGCGTACTGCTACAGTCTTGTTTTGCAGTGCGCCCTTTCTATATCAGGGTCTGTTGAAAAATGCAGATGTGCGCGACTGAGCGAGAAAATCGCCGCACAGACAAGGCGCAAAAACGCAGGAATAATTTGTTTATTGCAAGTTTTTGCAACGCAGTATGGGTGGTGATTTTCCGCTCAGGCGCGTACGGACGTATTTTGGGGCAGACCCTATCAACGACACTTACATCGAAAGGAGAATCTCATGCGTATGAGAAAAACCAAAGCAAACCGAATCCTATGCATCCTTCTGGCCCTGTGTCTCAGCCTGTTTGCCATGACACCCGCACTGGCCGCCGAAACCGAAAACCCCGCAGTCAATCCGGCAGCTCTTACAGCCCTGGGGCCCAATGAGACCGCCATCGCCAGCGACAGCATGACCGTCGTGGTGGACAAAACCTTCCCTCGCGTCCTTTGCTACGAGATGAACGGCAAGCTCATCTACGGTCAGGAAACCCCGCTTACCCAACTGAAAATCAACGGCACACTATATACCCCGACGGTCACCAGCGAGGTGAGCGCAGACAGCATACTCTACACCATGACGGTGGACGCGCTGAAAGTATCCCTCAAGGTGCGCTTCCAGGTCACCGGCGCGGTGCTCAGCATGAACGTCGTTGAAATCAACGACACCGCCCCCGGCGCAACCCTCGTGAAAAAGCTTGAGTTTTACAACCAAAAGCTCATCTCCGTCAAGCAGACACAGACCGGCGCCGCGATGGCTTACAACGCAAACTACCTCGGCGGCGACGTGTTCAGCACGGTAGCGGCGAAAGCCGTACAGGCTGCGCAGAAGAACGGCCATGTGATCCTGAACACAAGCGAACTGGCCGCCTCCATCGAAGTCGGTGTCTCCTGTCAAAACGTCTATGTGGAAACAGCCAACGGCTCCGATGGCAAAATCACCTCGGCCTGGCCTTACGAGTACCTCTACCGTGGTCCGGACAATATGGATATGGAGCTGCCCTGGGCCAAAGTCATCCTGACCGAAGACCGCAACGGCGATAATACCGTAAACTGGCAGGATGGCGCGGTGGCCTACCGTGAGATTCAAGACCAGATGCCCGGCGACATTGCGCTTGCGCAAGAGAGTATCTTCGTCAACATCCCGCTGAACTATCGCGGCCGTCTGCCCTGGACATGGGAAAACATGCTCGACATGCTCAAGCGCCAGGCCATGGCCACGGACAACTTCCCCCAGGTTGCCCTCATCAAGAACATTGAGGACGTAAACATGATCGCCCCGGGCTCCGCCGACGCCAACCCGCGCCTGGGCGGTGCCGAGAAATTTAACGAATTCGTCTCGGCCGCCAAGACGTACAACATCCATGTCGGCGGCCATGTCGACTCTAACCTCGCCTACCCCAACAGCCCCCTCTACAGCGGCACGCCGCTCAACCGAAGCTACGGCACGGCTTGGGATCTGCTCAACCGCGAGGGCATCTCCATTGACACAACCAAGTACTGGTCCGCGGGCGTCCAGGGTGAAGGCGAAGACATCGCCACCTATGGCCGTTACGGCTTGCTTGGTAAGCGTTACGACTTACAGCGCAGCATATTTCCGGGCCTGGACTTCCTGTACGTGGACGTGGAACTTGGCAAAACCAGCGGACAACTCGCGGCTGACGCCAAGTGGCACGCTTACAATGTCGTGCAGAAGTTTAAGGAAAACAATTGGAACCTCTTTACCGAATATCCCACCGGTTCGCTCGGAAACACCTCGGACGATACCTACCGCGAATCCATCGCGACGAAATATGTGACCTGGTGTCACGTATGGCCGGGCTTTGGCCGCTCGGAAATCCGCCGCTTCATCATGAACCACGAGTCCATCATGGGCGTCGGCAGCGACAATTACCAACACGTGCTCGGTAAAATCCCCACCGGTGAGGGCACAAACGGCATGACCCACGGCTACATGGGCTGGGTGGACAACGGACGTCCCACCACGCTGACCCAGTGCCTCGATGAGTTCTGGAGCCTGTACCTCCCGGTCACCTATCTGAAGAACTTTGAAGTTCTGAAAGTGGGCACCGACCCGGACAACGGCAACAAGATGAGCGCTTGGCTTTCCGACAACGTACATACTTACTATGAAGCGCCCTTCATGTACGTATACAAGGACGACAAGTTCATCGCCAAGGTTGACACCAACTCCGGCCCGACGGTCGCCGTAAATGCCGCCAACGAAATCTTCATCCCGTGGTCCGCGAAGGATGAGGACAAGATCTACACGAAGCTCACCAAGGGCGGCAGTAAGACCTGGGAGCTTCCCGATAGCTGGAGCGGCGTGACCAGCGTGGTTCTCTACCGCCTGGATCAATCCAACGGTCGCATTTTTGAAAAGGTGCTGCCCGTGGTCGGCGGCCGTGTCACCATCGACTATACGTTGGGCGTTGGCTATGTGGTCACCAAGAACGAGCAAGCCGCCATCGATCCTAAGTGGGGTCAGGGCAGTGCCATCCGTGACTTTGAGTTCAACAGCGGTACTTTTGCCGCCTGGACCCAGTTTGGCTATGCCATCACCCGCATTGTTGAAGATTCGACGACGCTGAACCGCTACCTGCGCATCGAAGGCTCCGAAGCCGGTGGTGTGACCCAGACCATCTCCGGCCTGAAACCCGGGGCCGCCTATGTCATCACGACGCTGGCCAAGTCCGAGAGCGGCAAAAAGGCTGTCTTCTCCGTATCCGCCGGAGACAAGACCATTTCCAGTGACATCTCCTACGCCGTCCAGGTAGAGACCGACCGCAAGAATATGGCCTGGCCCATGCTGCGCGTTTACTTTACCGCGCCTTCCGACGGCAAGGTTACCCTTACCCTCAAAGGGGAAGCCAGCAACGGCGGCGCCGTGAATTTCGACGATCTTCGTCTAAATGGGGAAGAGAATCCTTACGGCAAGAACGGTTACTATTTCTACGACGACACAAACGACTCCCACTGGCTGGGTTCCTTCATGCACGACAACTGGAACGCGATTGCCGCGGTGTCCTACTACAACGACCTCGACGTAAACGGCATCTCCAAAGGCGCCGCGAAGGCCTACACCATCGACACCATCGTCAAAGCACCCGGCGAGCGCTCCATCCGCATCATGGGTTGCAACTCCAACAACGGCCTCCAGACCGGCACCATCCTCAAGACACTGCCCTCCTTGCTGAAGTTTGAGCCGAACAAGACCTATGAGGTGAGCTTCGACTATAAACTCTTATACTGCACGGGCGCCGCCTGGGGTGTGAGCTTCGTCACGAGTGAAAACAACAAAGAGTTCATCAGCAGCACCCTCACCGGCGCACAAGACTCCATCAACACCTATACCGTATCTTTCAACACCGGTGACGCGGGCGATGTCGCCTTTGCGCTCAAACACTTACAAAACGTGAAATCGCAGAACCTGGTTGTGGACAACGTTCGAGTCAAAGAGATCCCCTACAACGCTTCCCTTCCGACGGCCTCCGGCGCGCCCGTTGTCGACAGCGGCAACATCGCTCGGGGCAAAACCGCGACGGCCTCCCACGTGGAAGGCAACCTTGATGTCCGCAAAGCCGCCAACGCCGTGGACGGCAACCGCGACAC
>CAYWWF010000016.1:13158-15157 GCA_964461745.1 uncultured Oscillospiraceae bacterium
ATCAGCGCGGGCCTTGCGGAGCTTGAGGTATACGGTGATCCTGTGGAAGTTAACGTAGCCCAGGGCAAAACCGCGACGGCCTCCCGCGTGGAAGGCAACCTCGACGTCCGCAAAGCGGCCAACGCCGTGGACGGCAATTGGAACACCATCTGGGGTTCCGGCGCGGGCTCCAGCCTAAACGAGTGGCTCAAAGTTGACCTCGGCGCTGTGTACGACATCGGCAAAATCGCCGCGATCTTTGAAAAGGGAGCCGGCTGGCAGTTTAAGCTTGAGGTCTCCTCCGACGACATAGTCTGGACAAAAGTTTACGACGGCACCGGCACCGACACCCGCCCCGAAATCCAACGCATTCAGACCTTTGAGGCCGGTACCGCCGTGGGCCGCTATGTGCGGATCTCGATTACCCGCATCACACCCGATGTCCCGGACATCAGTGCGGGCCTTGCGGAGCTTGAGGTGTACGGCAAACTGGTAAACATCGAGCCCGAAGAGCCGAAGGAACCCGCCAAAGGCACCAACTTGGCGCTGCGCAGACCCTCCTCCGCGTCCAACGTCGAGGGCGGCAATCACCCGCAACGCATACCCGCCAACGCCAACGACGGCATTCGTGAGCCCGGCAATCCTGTTTACATCTGGGGCTCCGGCGCCGGTCGCAGCTTAAATGAATGGTGGCAGGTCGACCTGGGTGCGGTCTACGAACTCGATCAAGTTATCGTATGCTTTGAAAAAGACAACTCCCGCGGTTGGACGTATGATATCGCTGTGTCCAACGACGGCGTCACCTGGACAAGAATCTATCGAAGCACCGACGCGACCTCTTATCTCCCGAGCATCCGCCCGACGTCCTTTGACGCCGGTGTGGCTGTCGGCCGCTATCTCCGCGTCTACGTCACCGGCCTCTCTCCCGACTTTATGTCCATGAGCGCCGGACTGTGCGAAGTAGAAGCTTACGGCCACCTCTACCACGGGCCCAGCGTGGTTACCGGAAAACCCGTCTCCGTGACTGGCGAAGCCGATGTCCTCACGCTGACTGACGGCGACCTGGAAACCGGTTGGACCGCCGCGAGCAACGGCGACAAGGAGCTGGTTGTGGATCTGCGCCGTGGGGCCGATCTCACCGGCGTGACACTTGTCACCGACACCGCTGTCGCCCAGCAATTCAAAGTGGAAACCTGGGACGGCACCGCTTGGGTGCTGGCCGCTGACAAGAGCGGCAATACAGACGTCCACACGCGCCACTATGTCTCGTTTGCGTCGTTTGCCCAAAAGGTGCGCGTCACGCTGATGGCAAATGGAGTGGCCCCGGTCTCGCTCAACGAACTCCTCATCCACGGTGCGGAACGGATCGACAAAGCAGCTTTGCGCGCGGCCATTGACCACGCCCGCACCATCGACCTTACTCCCTATACCTCGGTTACCGCCAACGCCCTGCGCGCCGCCATCACAGGCGCGATTGAAGCGCTGAATCTCGCCACATCGCAAGACGCGCTGGACGCGGCGGAGGCTGCGCTGAAAGCCGCGGAGGCCGCCTTGGATCCGACGTACAAACCGGTTGAAAAGCTCACTCTGTCTGTGCCCGCAAACTTACGCATCGCGCGCGGCACCACCTATGACTTCACAATCACTTGGAGCCCCGCCACCAACCTGCCGAAACTTTCTGTCACTTCCTCGAACGCGTCTGTGCTTACCACATCGATCAAGGACAGCGTTCAGGGTTCGGCCAAGGTTCGCCTGACCGCTCTGCGTACCGGCAGCGTCATTGTAACGGTGAAGGCCAACGACGGCTCCGGCGCCGTGGCGGCTGTACTGGTCACAGTTGCTTAGCTTTCTTCCTCCTTACTTAGATAAATAAGGGCTAAATCAGTTTGGGGCTGGCGCGAAAGCGCCAGCCCCAAACTCAGGTTGTCAAAGAATCGCTACGCTGGATTCTTTGACAAATTTGGGACCGGCCTGCGGGCCGGAAACATCGATTTTCTGAGGAAAATCGATGAGTTATGGA
>CAYWWF010000017.1:0-9902 GCA_964461745.1 uncultured Oscillospiraceae bacterium
GGAAACAAGATTAACCTTGCTTTTGTTTATGCTTCGCGTTTTGGCAAATGATCATCACACGGCCATGGCGGCGGATGATCTTGCATTTTTCACACATGGGTTTGACGCTGGGTCGAACTTTCATCGGAAAAGACCTCCTTTTCGAAAGGCTGGCTACGCGCGCGCCCGGCGCGGTGGATGCCGGTACGAGCGTACTATTTGCTGCGCCAGGTGATGCGTCCCTTGGTGAGGTCATACGGAGACATCTGCACCGTAACCTTGTCGCCGGGCAAAATACGGATGAAATTCATACGCAGTTTCCCGGAGATGTGCGCCAGGATGCTGTGCCCATTGGGCAGCTCCACGGTGAACATGGCGTTGGGCAAACTTTCGCGTACGATACCTTCCACCTCAATGACATCGTCTTTTGACATGAGTTCTCCTCCCTGCGTGGAAGCGGCCGCTTTACAAAAGGCGCTGCTGACTTCGCAGGGCCCGAAGCGGGGCAAGAATCAAAACCGCTCGTCGCGGACAAGCAACAGGTTGGAACAAGCGGGCCAAAACAAACACTACCTGCCTTTTCGGCTTCGAGCCTGAGGCTGTTTATGAAGCCGGTCACGCACGGCGCGTTCCTCCGCCAAGGAGGGCAAACCCGCCGTTTCGCGGTACTCTGTGAGTGTCTTGTGCACTTCGCGGTTGGTGACTTTTAGGCCGTCACGCAACCTCACGGCTACAGGGGATGTGGACACCGCAAGGGAGCGGACGTGTTTGTTTTTTTTCCACTTGGGCTTTTCGATGCGGCGGTAACGCCCATCGGCGATGAGAACAAAGTCGGGCCGTGTCTGCAGAACCAAGAAGAGATGGTTCTGGTCGTGCCCGCAAAGGGATAACACAATGTCGCCCGGTTGCATAGCCGTACCTCGCTCAAAGCTACAGTCCGCTTGTTCCGGCACTGCGTCCGAACAGCCGGGAGCAAAGCGTTTCCGATTTCCGTGATCGCATTATACCAATCTTCCACAAAGCAGTCGACATCTTTACGGTCTTTTTGCCGTCTGACTGCGTCATCGTCGGTCGGAATACACAAAGTATTCCTCCCTCCTCTTCCTTGTCAGTCAACAAAAATCCTCGTAAATCTTGTCGACTCATTTATGGGAGATTGGTATTATGTCTCGTCCTCGGGGACATCGGTGAGCAATTCGGGTTCCCCGTCGGTGATGAGCACGGTGTGCTCATAGTGGGCCGAGAGGCTGCCGTCTTGCGTGACCACCGTCCAGCCGTCGGGTAGAACGCGGATGTCATACCCGCCCGCGCAAACCATCGGCTCGATGCAGAAGGTCATGCCGGGGGTCAGCCGCGGGCCGTGACCCGGCGCGCCGAAATTCGGCACCTCCGGCTCTTCGTGGAGCGCGCGGCCAATGCCGTGCCCGGTGAAGGCGCGCACAACGGAGAATCCTTCGCGTTCCACATAGCTTTGTACCGCCGCGGATACGTCAGACATGCGACAACCCACGCGCGCAAAGCGCAAACCCTCATAAAAACTCTGCCGGGTGACTTCAACAAGTCTGCGGGCTTCCGGGGAGACGTCGCCGACGAGATAGGTACAGGCGGCGTCGCCGTAATATCCGTCGACGATCGCGCCGACATCTATGCTTACAATGTCGCCGCTCTGGAGACGGCGGCGGCCCGGTATGCCGTGGATGACCTCGCTGTTCAGCGAGATACAGGCAGAGGCCGGAAAGCCGTTGTAGCCCAAAAACGCGGCGCGGGCGTTATACGCTTTGAGGGTATCCCGCACACAGGCGTCGAGCTCGCGGGTGGTAACACCTGGAGCGACGAGGCGTCCGACACGCCGGAGCGCGCGGCCGGTGATCGCACCGGCACGGCGCATACGGTCAATGTCATGGGGTGATTTGATGGGAATCATGTCTCAGCCTGCCGTTTCCAGGGCGTCCAGACAGCGCTGGGTCACCCGTTCAATGTCCGCGCCGGCCGCGATGACCCGCAGTTTGCCCTGCGCCTCATAGTAGCCTTTGACCGGTTCGGTCTGCGCGTGATAGACGGACAAGCGAGCCTGCACCGTGTCGGGGTCGTCGTCGGTGCGCCGATAGAGCGACGCGCCGCAGAGATCACAGACGTTGTCCTCACGGGGTTTGTGGTGTTCCAAATGATAAGAGGCACCACAGGACGTACAACTGCGCCGCCCGGACATGCGGGCTTTGATCATATCGTCGGGGACTTCGAGGCTGAGCACGATGTCGATACGAACAGAGAGCGCGTCTAGAGCCTCCGCCTGCGGCACCGTGCGTGGAAATCCGTCGAGAATAAAACCTTGCATACAATCCGAGCGGGAGAGCCGTTCGGAAATGACGTCCAAAATCACCTCGTCGGGGACCAGGCGGCCCGCGTCGACATACGCTTTCGCGGAAAGGCCCACAGCCGAGCCGCGCTGGATGGCATCCCGCAGGATGTTGCCCGTGGAAATTGAGGGAATTTTGAGACGAGCGGAAAACACTTCGGCTTGCGTGCCCTTCCCGGAACCCGGGGGGCCGAGCAATATGATGTTCATGACACGCCCCTATTCCAAGAAGCCTTTGTAATGGCGCATGAGCATCTGGGCTTCGATGGCCTTGACGGTTTCGAGCGCGACACCGACGACGATGAGCACACTCGTACCACCCATGGCCAAAGCCGCGACGTTCGTGAGCGCGCCGGTGACCACCGGCAGCACTGCGATGACGCCAAGGAAAAGCGCGCCAAACAATGTGATTTTACTGAGCACTTTGCGGATAAAGTCGGCGGTGGGCTTGCCTTGGCGGAAGCCGGGGATCGAACCGCCGTTTTGCTTGAGGTTGTTGGAAATCTCGGTCGGGTTGAACTGGATCGTCGCGTAGAAGTAAGAAAACGCGATGATCAACAGGAAGTAAACAACACTGTAGAGCACGGAGGTGCTGCCGAAGAAGCGCTGGAGCGCGGAGTCCTGCTGACCGCCGCCGAAGAACATCGCAATCGTCGCGGGGAAAGAGGCGATGGACTGGGCGAAGATGATCGGCATGACGCCGGACATGTTGACCTTGAGCGGCAGATGCGTGCTCTGACCGCCGTACATCTTGCGGCCAACCATTCGTTTGGCGTACTGCACGGGGATACGGCGTTCGGCCTGCGTGATATAGACAATGAACGCGATGAGTAGCCCCGCGGCCAAAAGAACAATCGGAATGATATACCAAGCCAGGGCGCCGGAGACAAGCGCGCGATAGGAGTCAGTCACCAGCGAGGGCAGGCGGGAAATGATCGAAGCAAAGAGGATGATCGAGATGCCGTTGCCGATACCAAACTCAGTAATTTGCTCACCGAGCCACATGATCAGCGAAGAACCGGCCGTGAAGGACAGGATGATGATGACCGCGGAGAAGAAGCTCGTGTCGGACAGGATGGCTGTATCGCCGACACTGCTGCCGCGCAGCATCATATAGTAGCCGAAGCCCATCAGCAGGGCCAGGGCGACGGTGGCGTAACGTGTGATCGAGGCGATTTTCTTGCGGCCTTCCTCGCCGCCTTCTTTTTGCATCCGCTCGAGCGCTGGGATACCGACGGTGAGCAGATTCATGATGATCGAGGCGTTGATGTAAGGCTGAATCGAGAGCGCGAAGATGGTGCCGCGCGACAATGCGCCGCCGGACATCGCGTCGAACAGGCCCAAGATGGTGCCGTTCATATTCGCGTTGAAGATAGATTGCAGCGCGTTGGGGTCAATCATCGGAACCGGCACAGCCGAACCGAAACGATAGACCAGCAAGATGAAAAGCGTAAACAGTATCTTCCGGCGCAAATCCGGGATGCGCCAAGCGTTGCGCAATGTCTGAATCACAGCACAACCACCTCCGCACGGCCCCCGAGGGATTCAATTTTTTCTTTGGCACCGGCGGAAAACGCTTCCGCGTGAATGGTAAGCTTTTTCGTAAAGGTACCATTGGCCAAGACTTTCAGACCGTACGGGCATTTTTTGATGATACCGGCTTGGAACAGATCGACGACAGTGATGTCGGCGCCGTTGTCAAAGACTTCAAACGCAGACAGATTGACCGCCGTCAGCGGGCGCGCGAAAATGTTCACAAAGCCGCGTTTGGGCAAACGACGCGCGAGCGGCATCTGGCCGCCTTCAAACGCACGCTTGCGAGAATAACCACTTCTGGATTTCTGTCCTTTGTGTCCCCGGCCGGAGGTCTTCCCGTTGCCGGAACCAATGCCGCGGCCGACGCGATAACGCTCTTTTACGGAACCCGGCGTCGGTGACAGTTCATGAATTTTCATGTGTTTGCCCTCCCTTACGCCTCATCGGTCACCCGAATGAGATACGCGATTTGCTGAAGTTTACCGCGGGTGGCGGCATTGTCGGGCTGCAGGCTCACATCGCCGATGCGGCGAAGACCCAAAGCGCGGGCCGTCGCAATGTGTTTGTCGTGGCGGCCGCTGAGACTCTTTATCAGGGTCACTTTCTTTTTCATAGCGAAAACTCCCTTCGGAAAGCGGCAAAAGCGGGGGTCGTGCCGAAATGCGCCGTTCGGGCCAAGCCCTTCATCGACGCGCGCGAGGGGAAGGGGGCGACATGCGCCCGCGCCGAACCAAGACGGCAGAGCGTAGGCTTACCATTGAAGGACGCGCGTCCGGGTCAGCCCGGTCTTCCGGATCAGCCGCGCAGATCGGAGAGGTTGCAGCCACGAAGACGGGCGACCTCTTCGGCGTTCTTTAAGCTCTTAAGGCCCAAAAGTGTGGCCGTGACAACGTTTTGCGGGTTGTTGGAGCGCAGGCATTTGGTACGCACGTCGCGAATACCGGCCATCTCCATCACAGCGCGCACAGCGCCGCCGGCGATGACGCCGGTGCCCGGAGGGGCGGGTTTGATGAGGACCTTGCCCGCGCCAAACTCGCCGAGGACTTCATGCGGAATCGTCGTCCCTTTGAGGTTGATGGCAACAAGGTTCTTCTTCGCGTCTTCGATGCCTTTTCGGATGGCATCGGGCACTTCGGAGGCTTTGCCGAGGCCGAAGCCCACAATGCCTTCGCCGTTGCCGACTACGACAAGAGCGGAAAACTTGAAGATGCGTCCGCCTTTGACGGTTTTCGAGACGCGGTTGAGCGCCACGACTTTCTCTTTGATATCAAGCGCACCCGCGTCGATGAGTTTTTCACGCACGGTCATAACGGTTTTCCTCCCTCCTGTCAAAATTCAAGGCCGCCCTCGCGGGCGCCGTCGGCAAGCTCTTTGACACGTCCGTGGTAGAGATAGCCGCCGCGGTCAAAGACCACCTGTGTGATGCCTTTTTTCTTGGCCTTCTCGGCCAGAAGCTTACCTACGACACGCGCGGCAGTTTTGTTGCCGGTGCCGGTAGGGGCGGGTGTATTGTCCTCGCCACGGGGCAGAGCCGCGATGCGTTTGCGGGCTTCCTCGTCCTGTGTGGAGGCGGAAACGAGCGTAACGCCGGTGCTGTCGTCGATGAGTTGGGCGTAAATGTTGTTTAAGCTGCGAAATACACCCAGCCGGGGGCGAGCCGCGGTACCGGAAATGACGGCGCGCACGCGACGGTGACGTTTCTGACGTTGTGCGTTGGAATTGACCTTCGAAACCATGCGAGCTTTCCCCCTCTCCTATTTCTTTTTGGCGCCGGTTTTGCCCTCTTTGCGACGGACAAACTCACCAGCGTATCGAATCCCTTTGCCCTTGTAGGGTTCAGGCGGACGTTTCTCGCGAATTTCAGCGGCGAACTGACCGACTCTTTGTTTATCCGAGCCGGAGACCACCACTTTGTTGGGGGCGGGGACGTCAACGGACAGCCCGGGGGCCGGCGTCATGATGACCTGGTGAGAATACCCGAGGTTCATGACAAGCTGATCGCCCTGCTTCTGGGCGCGGTAACCGACGCCGTTGATCTCCAGTTCCTTCGTAAAACCTGTGGTCACGCCGACGACCATATTGTCGAGCAGTGTGCGCGTGAGGCCATGAAGGGACTTGTGGAGTTTGTCCTCGCTCGGACGCTTCACTTCAATGAAGCCATCCTGTCGATCAAAGAGCATATCCGGGTGCAAATCGGCGTCCAGCGTGCCTTTGGGGCCTTTGACCTGGACGTGGTTGCCCTCGGAGATGGTGACGGTGACACCGGCCGGCACAGGGATGGGTTTTCTACCAATTCGTGACATTGTTCTCTCTCCCCCTTACCATACAAAGGCCAGCACTTCGCCGCCCACATGCTCGGCTCTGGCGCGCCGGTCGGTCATGATGCCTTTGGACGTGGAGACAATGGCGATGCCAAGCCCACGCAGCACACGGGGCATCTCCTCCGCGCTCGAATACACGCGCAGGCCCGGTTTGGAAACGCGACGCAGACCAGTGATGACACGGGCCTTGGAGTCGCGGGCATACTTCAGCGAAAGCCGAATGACGCCCTGTCCGCCATCGGCAATTTGCTGGACATTGCGAATGTATCCCTCTTCCAACAAGATGTTCGCGATGGAACGCTTCAAGTTGGAAGCCGGAATATCCACTGTGTCGTGTCCAGCGGCGTTGGCGTTGCGGATACGGGTGAGCATATCGGCGACGGGATCCGTGATTTGCATTATGAATACCCCCAGATAAGACAGTTACTGTGAACAAACAAAAATTCACAGAGTAAGGGGAAGCGTAGACGCCATGAGAACAGCGTAAGCCCCGAATCCGCGCGTTTGCGCCCGACATGCCTTGACCGGCGATGCGCGCGTGATCCGAACCGAACGCGAAGCCTTTCGGCGACGCACCAAAGGCGCATCTTACCAGCTGGCTTTGCGGACGCCGGGGATCTGCCCCTTGTAAGCCAACTCGCGGAAACAAATGCGGCAAATGCCGTAGTCACGCAAATAGGCGTGCGGACGGCCACAGATGCTGCAACGGTTGTAGCTGCGGCTGGAAAACTTGGCCGGGCGCTGCTGCTTGAGGATCATGGATTTCTTGGCCACGAGGAACCCCCCAGTAAGAAATTATTCATTACGGCTGAAACTGCGGTTTCGTCCGTAAAACGGAGGCTGGACTTGCCGTTTTGAGAAACGGCGCGCTCTGTATTCTCTCGAATAATCTGTGAAAATACAGCGGAACGATGGCGGCTCAGGCGCGGGCAAACGGTGCGCCGAGAAGAGTTAAGAGTTCGCGGGCCTCTTCGTCGGTCTGGGCCGTTGTGCAGATGATGATGTCCATGCCGCGGATCTTGTCGATCTTATCGTACTCGATTTCCGGGAAAATCAATTGCTCTTTGAGACCCAAGGCATAGTTGCCGCGGCCGTCAAAGGCGTTCGGGTTGATCCCGCGGAAGTCGCGCACGCGCGGCAGCGCCACGTTGAGCAGACGATCAAGAAACTCCCACATACGGGAGGCGCGCAGCGTCACCTTGACGCCGACAGGCATACCGGCGCGGACTTTGAAGTTCGCGACCGACTTGCGTGCCTGCACCACAACGGGCTTCTGACCGGTGATTTTGGTAATATCGCCGAGGACGGCGTCGAGCACCTTCGGGTTGTCTCTGGCTTCGCCGCAACCGACGTTGATCACGACTTTGTCCACGCGGGGGATTTGCATCGGGCTTTTGTAAGAAAATTTCTTCATGAGGGCCGGCGCGATGTCGGCCTCATACTTGTCTTTCAGTCGAGCCACAAACCCGCACCTCCTAAAGAATTTCGCCGCATTTTTTGCAGATGCGGGTCTTGGTGCCGTCTTCGTGCACGCGGTAGCCGTTGCGAGTCTGCTGTTTGCACTTCGGACAGACGCGCATGACTTTGCAGGCGTAAATCGGCGCTTCCTGTTTGCGGATGCCGCCCGGATCCGCCTGGCCCCGCGGCTTGGCGTGACGGGTGACGATGTTGACACCTTCCACGATGACCTTGCCCTCGCGGGGCAACGTCTCCAGAACCTTGCCGCGGACGTTCTTGCTGGAGCCGGACAAGACCACGACGGTGTCTCCCTTGCGGATATTTAAGCTGTTCATCGTATCTACCTCTTCATACCGAAGCGTGTTCGCCATCCCGGACAAACGCCCGGACGTTCGATGGGCCGTCGGTATTATGAAATGCCCGCCCCTGCGGGGCATAAATCAAGCGTTTTTCTGGCCGGGTGCCTTTAGAGCACTTCGGGCGCCAGCGACAGGATCTTCATGTAGTCCCGGTCGCGCAATTCGCGGGCCACCGGGCCAAAGATGCGGGTGCCTCTGGGGTTTTTGTCTTCGCGGATGATGACGGCCGCGTTGTCGTCAAAGCGCAG
Organism: uncultured Oscillospiraceae bacterium; assembly: GCA_964461745.1. GTDB lineage: Bacteria > Bacillota > Clostridia > Oscillospirales > UBA929 > JAVBPF01. Next base: position 8,258 of record CAYWWF010000017.1, read on the forward strand.
ATAGGAGCCGTCATTGCGGCGAATGCTGGAAGCCGTGCGCACGATGACCGCGCGAACCACGTCGCCCTTTTTCACAACGCCGCCGGGGGTGGCCTTACGGACGGAAGCGACAATGACATCGCCGATGCCGCCGTAACGGCGAGAGGAACCGCCCAGGACACGGATACATTTGAGTTCCTTGGCGCCGGTGTTATCGGCCACGCGGAGCCTCGTCTCTTGCTGAATCATGGTTATCCCCCTTATTTCGCCTTCTCGACGATTTCCACCAGACGCCAGCGCTTTTCGCGCGAGAGCGGACGGGTTTCCATTACGCGGACGGTATCGCCCACGCGGCACTCGTTTTGTTCGTCATGGGCTTTCAGGCGAGAGGTGCGTTTGACAATCTTTTTATAGAGCGGGTGACGGACGTGGTCGACGATGGACACAACGATGGTCTTATCCATCTTGTCAGAGACCACGAGCCCTACACGGGTTTTGCGAAACGGACGCTTTTCTTCGGGGGTGGTGGTGACGGCCTCGGGCGCGTTATGCAGTTCACTCATTGTTTGTCACCTTCCCCAGTTCGTTTTCACGCAAAATGGTCTTGACGCGGGCGATGTCATGCTTTACATCCGCAAGGCGGATGGGGTTGTCAAGCTGGTTGGTCGCGTGCTGCATTCTGAGGTTGAACAGATCCTGCTTTAAGGAAAGCAGCTTGCGTTCGAGTTCAGGCAGCGTCATTTCGCGCAGTTCTTTTGCTTTCATGTGGCATCACCGCCTGTCGGATGCTCTTCCGCGCGGCAGACAAACCGCGTTTTGATCGGAAGTTTGTGAGAAGCCAGTCGCATGGCTTCCCGGGCCGCCTCGCGCGGAACGCCCGCGATTTCAAAAAGGACGCGGCCGGGTTTGACCACGGCGACCCAATACTCCGGCGAGCCTTTACCGGAACCCATTCGGGTTTCAGCGGGCTTCTGGGTGACGGGCTTGTGCGGGAAGATCTTGATCCACACTTGACCGCCGCGCTTGATGTAGCGCGTCATGGCGATACGAGCCGCCTCGATCTGGTTGGACGTAATCCACGAGGGCTCTAAGGCCACAAGGCCGAACTCACCGTGACTGACGGTATTGCCGCGCAGGGCCTTCCCTTTGAGGCGACCGCGGTGGACACGGCGATATTTTACACGTTTGGGCAGAAGCATCGTGCGTTGCCTCCTCGCTATCAGATACCCATAGGGTGTGTTGAAACATGCGGACGTGCGCCCTTTACGCGAGAAAATCGCCGCACAAAACAAGGCGCAAAAACGCAGGAATCGTTGACTACCGGGTTTCGCAGTATGGGCGGGACTTCGTTTGGGCGCGGTCACGCGAATGTTCAACACGCCGCTGCATGAGGGCGGGAAAAAACAAACGTAAGGTTCCGGCCTTTACTCGGCGGGACGGGGCGGGGGCGGAGAGGCGGGACGGGGTGCCCCGGAGGGCGCAGCGCCAGCAGGACGCGGAGCGCCGCCACCGGCGGGACGCGGGCCGCCAAAGTTACCACCCGGACGCGGGCCACCGAAGTTACCGCCACCGGCAGGACGCGGGCCACCAAAGTTGCCGCCACCGCCAGCAGGACGCGGGCCACCGAAGTTACCGCCACCGGCAGGACGCGGGCCACCAAAGTTGC
>CAYWWF010000017.1:10002-15131 GCA_964461745.1 uncultured Oscillospiraceae bacterium
CGCCGCCACCGGCAGGACGCGGGCCACCGAAGTTGCCGCCACCACCGGCAGGACGCGGGCCACCGAAGTTGCCGCCGCCGCCAGCGGGACGCGGGCCACCAAAGTTGCCGCCGCCAGCGGGACGCGGGCCACCAAAGCCGCCGCCACCGGGACGCGGGCCGCCGCCGGGACGACCGCCGCCGCCACCGGGACGTCCGCCACGGAATCCACCGCGGTCATCGCGGGGCCGACGATCCTCACGGGGTCTGGGCGCTTCGATCACGCGCGGGCCCATACGGTTGCCGACGGTGAGCACTTCGCCCTTGTAGATCCATACTTTCACGCCAATCCGGCCATAGGTCGTTTTGGCTTCCGCAAAACCGTAGTCAATGTCCGCGCGGAGCGTCTGCAGAGGAATGGTACCCTCATGGTAGTGCTCCGTACGCGCGATTTCCGCGCCGCCGAGACGGCCGGAGACGCAAGTCTTGATACCGCGTGCGCCGAGGCGCATGGCGCGCTGCATACTCTGCTTCATGGCGCGGCGGAAAGAGATGCGTTTCTCGAGCTGCTGGGCGATGTTCTCCGCCACAAGCTGCGCCGAGATGTCAGGGCTCTTCACCTCGACGATGTTGAGCGCGACGGGTTTCTTGATCATGGCTTCGACTTTGGCGCGCAACTTTTCAATGTCGGCGCCGCCGCGACCGATGACCACACCGGGACGAGCGCAGTGCAAGAAAATCCGCACCCGCGTGCTGTCGCGTTCAATTTCAATGCGCGGAATGCCCGCGGCATAGAGCGTGTTCTTTAAGAACTTACGAATCTGGTAGTCTTCCAAGAGCAGGGCGCCCACTTTATCGTTCGGTGCGTACCAGCGGGAATCCCATCCCCGGATGACGCCGACCCGCAGACCATGGGGATTGACTTTTTGTCCCATACTTCTACTCCTTTTCGCGCACGGCCACAGTGATGTGAGACGTCCTCTTCAGAATGCGGAAGGCCCGGCCTTGCGCTCTGGGCATTACACGTTTCATCGTCGGACCCGGGCCGATTAAGACTTGCGAGACTACCAAACTGTCGGCATTCATCGAATGGTTATTCTCCGCATTGGCACACGCGCTCTCAAGGCCTTTGATCAACCAGGCGGAAGCGGCCTTAGGGGTGTGCTTCAAGATGGCCAATGCGGTTTTGGTGTCCTTGCCACGAATGAGCTCCGCGACGATCATCACTTTGCGCGGCGATATGCGCACATGTTTCAAATGTGCTTTGGCTTCCATGGAACCACCCCAAAACATCTAGTATTGTGTCTCTCGAAAAACTGAGGTTTTTCGAGAGAGGGGAATAGTGATGTTGTTGCGGCGAAATCGGGGCCCCCGGAAATGCTTGCATTTCTGGGGTGACAGTGAATCCGCCTTCACAACGATTCAATCTACAAGGGGCTGCCCAAGGCACATGTCCTTGGAAAAACGATTCAGTTTCTCTAAAAACTGAGGTTCTTAGAGACGCCCGATTGGTTTTTACTTGCCGGAGGTCTTGCTGCCCGCGTGGCCGCGATAGGTGCGGGTCGGGGCAAACTCGCCGAGCTTATGCCCGACCATGTCTTCGGTCACATACACAGGCACGTGCTTGCGGCCGTCATGCACCGCAATGGTGTGCCCGACAAACTGCGGGAAAATGGTGGAGGCGCGGCTCCAGGTCTTGAGCACCTTCTTATCGCTCTTTTCATTGAGCGCTTCGATGCGTTTCAGGAGCTCAGGCGCCACAAAGGGACCCTTTTTGACGGAACGGCTCATAAATTGTCTCCCCCTTACTTGCTGCGGCGCTTCACGATGAACTGATCGGTGAGGTTTTTCTTCTTGCGCGTCTTATAACCCAACGTGGGCTTGCCCCACGGGGTGACCGGGCCGGGACGACCGATCGGCGATTTGCCTTCGCCGCCGCCGTGCGGGTGGTCGCAGGGGTTCATAACGCTACCGCGAACGGTCGGACGCCAACCCATGTGACGTTTGCGACCGGCCTTACCGATTTGCACGTTTTCATGGTCGAGGTTGCCGACTTGGCCGATGGTTGCGCGGCAGTTCATGCGAACATAGCGCACTTCGCCGGACGGCAGACGCACTTGCGCCATCAGACCCTCTTTGGCCATGAGCTGCGCCGCCGTACCCGCGCCACGAACGAGCTGGCCGCCCTTACCGGGGTAGAGCTCGACGTTGTGGATGAAGGTACCGAGCGGGATATTGGCCAGAGGCAGAGAGTTGCCGGGCTTGATGTCCGCGCCGACACCGGAGAGGACGGGGTCACCGACCTTGAGGCCGAACGGGGACAGAATATAACGCTTTTCGCCGTCTTCATACTGAAGCAGGGCGATGTTGGCAGAACGGTTGGGGTCGTACTCAATCGAGACGACGGTCGCGGGGATGTCGAGTTTGTCGCGTTTGAAGTCGATGATGCGGTATTTGCGCTTGTTGCCGCCGCCGCGATGACGCACGGTGATACGGCCATAGCTGTTGCGACCCGCGTTCTTTTTCTTTTTAACAATGAGGCTTTTCTCAGGCGCCTTTTTGCTGAGTTCCTCAAAGGACAAGACCGTCATATGCCGGCGGGACGGCGTAGTCGGACGGAAGGTTTTGATGGCCAAGAAGGATCAACTCCTTACGGAAGATAGGGCCTGCGTTACGCCATGCCCTCGAAGAACTCAATGGTCTTGGAGTCGGGGGTGAGGCGGATGATCGCCTTTTTCCAAGAAGCGCGGCGACCGATGTGCACGCCCATGCGTTTCTCTTTGCCGCGCACATTCATGGTGTTGACACTGAGAACCTTTACGCCGAAGATTTCTCCCACAGCCTTACGGATCTCAATCTTGTTGGCGTCGCGGGCCACCTCGAAAGCGTATTTCTTTTGTTCCACTTCGCTCATAGAGCGTTCCGTGATCAGCGGACGAATCAGAAGATCATACGACGTCTTCATGATAAACCTCCTCGATGCGCGTCACGGCCTCACGGTCCATCAGGACGTAGGAGGTGTTCAGCAGTTCGTAGACATTGAGCACACCCGCCACCGCCGTGCGCACCTTCGGCAGGTTGCGCGCGCTCTTGATGACGGTCTCACGGGATTCCGGCAGAACAACGAGCGTACGACCGGAGATTGGAAGCGCCTTCAAAAAAGCGGCGAAGTTGCGGGTCTTGATACTGTCCATATCGAGCTTGTCGATGACGAGAATTTCCCCGGCGCCCGCTTTTGCGGAGAGCGCGGATTTCATCGCCAGGCGACGAACTTTCTTGTTGATCGCGAAACGGTAGCTGCGGGGCTTCGGGCCCAGCGCGATACCACCGTGGGTCCACTGCGGAGAGCGGGTCGAACCTTGACGCGCGCGCCCGGTGCCTTTTTGACGCCAGGGTTTGCGGCCACCGCCGCGGACTTCGGCGCGGGTCTTCGTGGACTGGGTGCCCTGGCGGCAGGCGGCCTGATGATGGCGCACCATGTCTTTGATCGCTTGCCGGCAAGGGGTGATGCCAAACACGTCGTCGCGCAGGTCCATTTCCCCGACGACGGCGCCTTTCATATCGTATACCGTAGCTTTCGGCATGGATGACAACTCCTTTTTATAGGGCTTGCTGACACAAACGCTCGCTGCCCATCTTCCGGTGAATTTGCCGCCGTGCTGCGGCAAATTTCCTTGCCATAAACCAAATTATGCCCGCAAAAATTTGCCTTGCCCGACAATAAATTCACTCGAAATCTGGACATCTCGGTTTATGCCATCAAGCCCGAGCGCCTACCGGTTGATGACCGTGTTGCGCAGATAGACGATGCCGCCGCTGGGGCCGGGGACGGCGCCACGCACCGCCAGGAGATTGAGACTGGCGTCGACTTTCACGACTTCCAGATTTAAGACGGTGACTTGCTCGGAACCCATATGTCCGGGCATGATCTTACCGGGGAAGACGCGAGAGGGATCGGAGTTGGCGCCCATAGAGCCCTGATGACGATGGGTCGGGCCGCCACCGTGAGAGGTACGGCCACGGGCCGCGCCGAAACGCTTGACGACGCCCTGATATCCCTTACCCTTGCTGACGCCTGTGACGTCGACATAGTCGCCGACGGCAAACGCGTCGGAGAGGATGCGTGTGCCCGGGGCCAGGTCGGAGGCGTTGTCGAGCTTAAACTCTTTGAGATGGCGAAACAAACCGGCGTCGGCTTTTTTGAGGTGGCCGACTTCAGGCTTCGGGAGCTTACGAGCCGGGACTTCCTCAAAACCGAGCTGTACGGCTTCATAGCCGTCGGTCTCTAAGGTCTTCTGCTGGATGACCACGCAGGGGCCCGCCTCGATGACGGTGCAGGGGATCACGCGGCCTGTCTCGTCGAACATCTGCGTCATGCCGACTTTTTTGCCGATGATGGCCTTTTGCATAAGGTTCCTCCTATCATTGGTTGAGGGGTCTTTTTATAAGCCCCGCAACATGAAGTGCGCTTGAATTCCTCTAAAAACTGAGGTCTTTAGAGGAAAGGGAATCATGATGTTGTTGCGGCGGAATGAATCCGCCTTCACAACAATTGAATTACGAGGGGTTTTTTGTTCGCCCTCCACTAAAAACCGCAGTTTTTGTGGAACTAAAGCTTGATCTCAATCTCAACGCCCGCGGGCAGGTCGAGGCTCATGAGTGCTTCGACGGCCTTCTGCGAGGGGGCTAAGATGTCGATGAGCCGCTTGTGGGTGCGGCGTTCGAACTGTTCGCGGCTGTCTTTGTATTTGTGTACCGCGCGCAGAATCGTAACGATTTCCTTGTGGGTGGGCAGGGGCACCGGGCCGGATACGCGCGCGCCGTTGCGGCGGGCGGTCTCCACGATGCGCTCGGCGCTCTGGTCTACAAGCTGATGGTCATAGGCTTTGAGACGAATGCGGATGATTTCTTTTTGTGCGGACATCAAAAATGCCTCCTTGTGGAGAAACTCCACCATACTCTCAGCAAAAACCCAACCATCCAACCGGGCGTGTCATGGTTCCCGATGATAAAAACCGGAAATCTTTCTGTCTTTTCCGGCCTTAACACAGCAATCGAAGAATCCGGACGGATTCATCCGTTGCCCGAGAGTCGAAACAAAAATGTCTCGCAATCGTTTCAGGCGCCCGATGGGGGGCTACTCCCCGGAAG
>CAYWWF010000018.1:0-9354 GCA_964461745.1 uncultured Oscillospiraceae bacterium
ACCGAGAGAATCGGCAGGCCCGCCGTGCCCTGCGGCTCTCCGTGGTCGGAATGGCGCGTGAGCATGGGCTCACGCAGAACATAGGCGTAACAGTGGTGTGTCGCGTCCCAGTAAGTGCGCTTCAGGTCGCGCAAGATGGATACAGCATCGTCTTCAGTGTGGATCGGAAACACACGTCCGATGAAGCGCGAACGCTTTTCGAGAAAACTGGCCTCAGCCGATGAGCGCGGGATACAATATGTGTCTGTTTCAGGATTCATGAGGCGTATCCGGAGTAAGCGCCTGCGTAATCTCGCCGACAAACAGGTAGTGGAAATCTTCGCCGGGATAAAACGTCGAGGGCAGGGAAGTGTCCAGGAAAGATTCCTTTGCCAACCGGCCTCGGTAGAGCTTGCGGCAGACCAGGGTGAGTTTGGCTTCCTCAAAAGTGACAATGTCCTCGGCAGGGAAAACGGGTGTTAAACCATCCATGTGCATTTTGTCGATGTCACGGCCGCTTTTCGCGCCGCAGACACGCAGCGCGGGCCGGACGGATTCCGGGAAAAAAGACAAGGTGAAACGCTCCGCTAGGTCCATAAACTCCAAGGTGTACCGTTGGGGTCGTACATAGACGGTGGCCACGTCGCGGTTCCATAAAACACCCAAACCGCCCCAACTGACCGTCATCATGTTATAACGGTCTTCATCTTTGGCGGAAAGCAGCGCCCAAGTGGGGTCAAACAGGGAAAACACACTCTCGGGATACTCCCGGAGGTTGATGGTTTGCATGGCGATACCCTCCTTTTCAAAATACAACAAACGCCGAATCTTTTGCCATCGTTTAGAAAGACAAAAATCCTCGGCGTCATTGGTAAGCCAAAAAGACCGAAACGTCAGAGCGCATAAGCACTCCAATGATACGGCATGGTTTCCGGATGTAGGAAAAAATCGCTTGCTTAGTTGCCCAGACCGAACTTTTTGTTGAAACGGTCGACACGTCCGCCGGTGTCCACGAGTTTTTGCTTGCCGGTATAGAATGGATGGCACTTCGAGCAAATTTCCACGCGGATCTCTTTTTTCACCGAACCGGTCTGAAAGGTTTCGCCGCATGCGCAGCGCACCGTGGCTTCTTCGTATTTGGGATGAATTCCTTGTTTCACAATTACACCTCTGATATTCAATATGAAGCGTCCAAGGTATTTTAGCACATATAAGGATCCATTGCAAATGTTTTTTTCATCTGATTTTTCATGAATTTTTTTCAAACAACGAGCGGATCGGCACATCCCAATGTACGACCGGGGCGTCGGTTTCCTCAAAGCGGCTCAAAACACCGTCGGGCAGGCGGCTGTCGAAAATGCAGTAGGGGACGGGCTCGGCACCGTGGCGGCCCGTATCTGTAGAGGTAACGTGATCGGAGATGAGCAGAAGCCGGAACGGGCGGTCACCGAGAGCCTGCACCAAGGCTTCGCACACTTCGTCCTGCAAACACAGCGAAGCCATCTCATCCTCCAGATTCAGCGCGTGGCTGCAGTCGTCAGGCGCCTCCAGATGCAGCAACACAAACTCGTAACCAGACTCTGCGGCCTCCAGCACGGCCTTCACTTTTGCGCGCCAGTTGGTGTGGAGTGTACCGGTGGTGCCTGGAATCTCAGGCGCGTCCATACCGGCCAGCCGCGCGATACCGCGCACGACGGGTACCGCCGAAACCGCAAGCCCCCGGCCAAAACGCGCGGCAAACGGCGCGTAATCCGGCACGACACCCGCGCCCCAGGGCCAAATGGCGTTGGCACCCGGGAAGGCACGCAGAATTTCACGCCCCCGGCGCATCAGTTCCGCAAGCGGATGGTCGGGTAAGAAGTTTTCCATGGGCTGCCCCATAACATTGTGGGGGGCGGCCATCGTGGGCGGGATGGTGGCGGCGTCGCCGGTGATGAGCTGGCGGAAACCCTTTTGTCGATGGAAGGTCCAGCCAAGTTTACTTAGAAGTCCACAAAAAGTGTTGTCGGACAAGAGTGCGTCCACCACCGCGTCGGTCTGAGCGTCGGTAAGCTCGGGGCAAGCCTCCAGCACCGCGTCGTTTTGGTCAAGGCGCAACAGGTTGCAGCGCATCGCAAACTGGCCCGGTGCGAGAGGCACACCCATGCCCGCGGCTTCCGTGGGGCCGCGGCCGGTCAGCACCGAAGGGTCGTAGCCGAGGATCAGCGGAATGGCTGTCTCTGTCCCCGGTGCGAAGCCTTCGGGGGTGGTGTTTGCCATCCCCACGCCGCTCTGTCCGGCCAAACGGGCCATCTGTCTTTGGGGGACAACCTGAAGCGGTGTACGACCGCCGAGGCGCTCCATCGGCAAGTCCGCGCAACCGTCGGCGATGAACATGATGTAAAGGGGTTTGGCTTTATCCATAGAGAATTCACTCCTACCGGAAATGAGAGGTTATATTTCCCCCGCCTGCGGCGGGGGAAATAACAGATGGTCAAAAAGCCTCGCAGAGTTTTCCGCCATCGGCGGAAAATAAAACTCGATTGTTTTTCCGAGGACATGCGCTTCACGAAAACACCATAACCCACCGATTTTCCTCAGGAAATCGGCGTTCCCGGCCGCAGGCCGGTGTCCATTTTTCGGAAAAACCAGCAAAGCGTTTTTCCGAAAATCTAAAATAGTCCCGACAAACGCCCGTGTTCGTCCATATCTATGGCTTCTGCGGCAGGCACCTTCGGAAGCCCCGGCATAGTCAAAATGTCCCCGGTATAAACCACAACGAATCCTGCTCCGGCGGAGACCTTTACGCCTCGAACCGTCACCGTAAAATCGCGCGGTCGGTTGAGCTTCTTGGGGTCGTCGGAAAAGCTGTACTGCGTCTTGGCCATACAGACGGGCAAGCTACCATAACCCAGCTCCTGTAAACGCGCGATTTCCTTGCGTACAGGCGCGGAGACGGATACGGAGGCTCCGCCATAGATCGATTTGACAACGGTTTCAATCTTATCGAGCAACGGCAACGCGTCCAAGTACAAAAGCCGGAAGTCCGACGGCGTCTCCAAGCAGGAGAGTACCTCAAGGGCTAAGGCTTCGCCACCTTTTCCTCCTTCAGCCCAGACGTCGGAGAGCGCTACGCGGATGCCCTGGCGGCGGCAGAGTGAAAGCAAAAGTTCAACCTCTGCGTCCGTGTCACTCGGGAAGCGATTGATGGCGACGACGGTCGGCAGACCGAAACGCCCAGCCATGTTTTCGACATGCGCCTGTAGATTCGAAAAACCCGTCTCCAGCGCCGACAGATCTTCTTCTTTGGTTTGCAGCGAGCCGCCTTGATGTTTGAGCGCGCGGATGGTCGCTACCACGACGCAGGCCGACGGGGTAAGCCCTGCTTGTCGACACTTGATGTCCACAAATTTTTCGGCACCGAGGTCCGCGCCAAAACCGGCCTCGGTGACAACTATGTCACCGAGTTTCAGCGCCATGCGTGTGGCCATGACACTGTTGCAGCCATGGGCGATGTTGGCAAACGGGCCGCCGTGAATCAGTGTTGGCGTGTGCTCTAAAGTCTGCACAAGATTGGGCTTGATGGCGTCTTTGAGTGTCGCGCAGACGGCCCCGGTGCTGCGCAGATCGTCGCAGGTGACAGGCTTGCCGTCACGTGTGTAGCCGACGATAAGCCGTTGGACGCGCGCTTTGAGGTCCTCGATGTCGGTGGCCAGGCAGAGCACCGCCATGATCTCCGACGCCGCCGTAATGTCAAAGCCGTCTTCGCGCGGCACGCCCTGGAGCGGGCCACCGAGTCCGATGACCAAGTGGCGCAGCGCGCGGTCGTTCATATCCAGGCAGCGTTTCCAGATGACCCGGCGGGGGTCGAGCCCCAAGGCGTTTCCCTGTTGGAGATGGTTGTCGGTGAGCGCGGCCAGTAGATTGTTTGCGGTTGTGACCGCGTGCAGGTCTCCGGTGAAGTGGAGGTTTAAGTCCTCCATCGGGATTACCTGCGCGTATCCGCCGCCGGCGGCCCCGCCCTTGACGCCGAACACCGGGCCGAGGGAAGGCTCACGCAACGTGAGCACTGTGTTGTGTCCCAAACGATGCAGCGCGTCGGCCAGCCCCACGCTCGTGGTGGTTTTGCCTTCTCCGGCCGGTGTGGGGCTTACGGCGGTGACGAGCACGAGTTTACCCGATGCGCGGGTCTCACGGTTTGTGAGCACGGAGAGCTCCAGTTTGGCCTTGTCGTGTCCATAGGGAATCCACTCGTCGGGCACAAGGCCCAGACTGGTTGCCACTTCGGAGATGGGTAGACCCTGAGCCTGCTGGGCAATCTCTATGTCCGTCAAAAAGGGCTTCATAGCGAGTCACCAAGGCCACTTTGCAGCGCCGCGGCCTTTAGCGTGTTTTGCAGCAGCATGACACGCGTCATCGGGCCGACGCCCCCGGGCACAGGCGTTAAGTAAGAAGCTTTTGGCGCAATTTCGTCAAACACTGCGTCGCCGACAAGTTTACCGTCCTTGCCGCGATTCATCGCGACATCAACGACAACAGCACCTTCTTTGACCATGTCACCACGGATGAGGCCTTCGCGACCGACGGCGCAGACGAGGATGTCCGCGCGGCGGGTAATCTCACTGAGATCCTTGGAGCGGGAGTGGCAGAGTGTCACGGTGCCATGGCGATGCAGCAACAGCATGGCCATAGGCTTGCCGACGATGTTTGAGCGGCCCACGACAACGCATTCACGGCCCTGAATCGGTATTTCATAGGCGTCGAGCATGGCCATGACACCGGCGGGGGTGCAGGGCACAAAGTCAAAGTTGCCGATCATAATACGGCCCACGTTGTAAGGGTGGAAGGCGTCGACATCTTTGGCGGGGTCGATCGCGAGCAACACCTTTTCCGTGTCGAGATGTTTCGGAAGCGGCAGTTGCACAAGAATGCCGTGGATGTCATGTCTACGGTTGAGTCCGTCGATGAGCCGCAGCAGATGATCCACCTCGGTGTCGCCTTGTAGGGCGTGTTCTTCGGAGTAAATGCCGCACTGCGCGCAATCCTTCTTCTTGTTGTCGACATAGACACGTGAGGCCGGGTCGTCCCCGACAATGACCACAGCCAGGCCCGGCGTTATGCCTTCGGCTTTCATTTTTGCCACTGTTTCAGCCATCTGTGCGCGCATCCGGGCGGCCAAAGCTTTCCCATCCAATAGGGTCATAGCGATCTCCCTTTCTATTCTGTTTTCTCCGTGTTGCTGCTTGTATCCATATCATCCGGGAGGGCATCCCCGGTGCTTTCGGTTTCATCGTCATTTGTATCTTCCGCTGAAGGCGCGTCGGGGGTCTCGGTATCTTTTGCTTCTGAGGTTTCGTTGGTATCGTCAGAAGTTGTTGTATCTTCAGTCTCCGCAACGGTCAAAGGCGCACCATAGACGGGCGTTTCATAGTCTTGCAGTTTGAAAATGCGAACATAGGCCACGGCGGCCAGGCCCAAAATAAAGGTGAGAAAACCGACGAACTGAGAGACGCGCAGGTTGGTGCCAAAGAACATCAGACTGTCGGCGCGCATACCCTCGATGAAGCCGCGTCCCAAACCGTACCACGCTATGTACAGCAGGAACACTTCACCCTCAAACTTGCGCTTTTTGGAGTACGCAGAGAGCAGCAGAAAGCCGATAAAGTTCCAGATGGATTCGTAGATGAAGGTCGGATGAACAGCCAAACGCATGTTGTAGACCTTGTCGCCGATTTTGTCGACAAACACTTCCATGCGCCAGGGCAAGGAGGTTTCGGAACCGAAGGCCTCACGGTTGAAGAAGTTGCCCCAGCGACCGATGCACTGGCCGATTAGAAGACCCAGGGACCCGACGTCCAAAACGTTGCCGAGTTTGATCTTTTTCACACGGCAATAGACCACGGTGGTCAGCGCTGCGCCAATGATCGCACCGTAAATGGCCAGGCCCCCGTTCCAAATCTCCCAGACCTTTTGTGGCGTGGGGTTTTCGGCCGAGGCTGTGAAAAGACTCGGGTTGAACACACAGTAATAGAGTCGGGCAAAGATCACCGACACAGGCACGGCGAAAATCAAACAGTCCAGCAAGTTGTCTGTCGAAAGCCCGAGTTTGGGCGCGCGCTTCATACAATAGATGGCCGCGAGCAGGAAGCCAACGGCGATGATGATGCCATACCAATAGAAATCGTGGCCAAACAGGTTAAAAGCCACGGGACTGGGATTCAGAGAAACCCCAAGACCGGGAAAATCAATCGGGTTGTTGGGATAGGCGGCGTAATTCATAACTGTCATCCCCCTCGTTTTTTATTGATTTCATCCCCTGTTTTCGGCGGGGGATGAAATCACTGTCAGCTACGCTCGTGGATTGATCACCGACAGGGTACTCTTGCTGTGTATCGCGTTGTCCCGCAAAAGGTTCACGGCCATGTCGGGCGTGAACCCTTCGAGCAGCGCAGGGAAGGTGAAGTAGTCCGCGCTGTCAAAATGGCTTTCCGCGAGCTGGCGGCACAAGAATTCAGGCGAGTCACAGCGGCGCAATAACTCGCCCAGCTTGGCATTTTTCTGTCGCGAAAACAGCTCTTCATCGAAGCCCTCACGACCGATGCGTTCGGCCTCTTCGAGCAGCAAGTCCCGCACACGATGTGGGTCACGGCTCTCGCCCCCGATCAGTAGGCAGGCGCAACCGGGCACTTTGAAATGCCCCGCGTCGAAGTCGCGGCTGATGAGACCGTTGTTGTACAAGCGTTCGTAGATCGGTGTCGCTTTGCCGCAGAAGCACTCCATCGCAAGGTCCGAAAGCAGCGCAAAACGCAGAGACGCCCCACCCGGCGCGGGCGGCGGGCACTTGAAACCAAAAATAAACTGCGGCAGCGAAACCTCCATGGCCACCTCACGAGTGGTGAAGTTAGCCTTTTCGTGGTTCTCTGTCGTGATACTACGGGGCGAGGCGTTTGCTCCACCGGTGGACAGGGAGGGCAAGACGCTCTGCGTCACCTGTAGGACAGATTCGGGGTCGACATCCCCGGCGACGACAAGGCACATGTTCGACGGGTGGTAGTAGACACGGTGACAGGTATAAAGCGTCTCAGCCGTGATGCGCGCAATCGACTCAGCGGTGCCGGCTATTGGGACGGAGACGGGGTGTTCGGCGTAGAGGCCCGAAAAGAAGTTCTCAAACACCCGGTGGGCAGGATTGTCCTCGATCATCGCGATTTCCTGTCCAATGATGCCTTGTTCCTTTTGCACGCTTTCTTCGGTGAAGTAAGGTGTGGAAACAAAACGCAGCAGTGTTTCCAAGTTTTCTCCAAAGTTTTCAGTGGCCTGGAAGTAGTAGGCCGTCATGTTGTAAGAGGTGAAGGCGTTGGGCTGGGCGCCGTGGAGCGCAAAGGTTTGCAGTGTGTTCGATCCGTCGGGCATATCGAAGAGTTTGTGCTCTAAAAAATGCGCGACCCCGGCGGGTGTGTTCACCACTTTGCCGTCGGAAATAAAGTTTAGATCCATCGAACCGTAATTGGTCACAAAAAACGCGTATTTCTTGGTAAAACCCGGCTTGGGGAGAACCATAATATCCAAACCCTGCGCAGAGTCCGTGAAGACGGACTCCTGCAAGCGCTCGTAAGTCGTCTCACGCATCATGCCCGCTCCACCCCTCGTAAAAAATACGCCGTATCCCAACTGCCACCGGAAGCCACCGCCGCCACTTCCGCGGGACTTACGCGCCGCAACCTTTCGACAAGAGCCTCCGGGGTTTCCCACTGGCCCGATACAGCCTGACCGAGGTAGTGGTCTTCCAAGCGGTGGGGACTGTCACCCAAAACCGAAAGCATCTGCACAAGACTGTCCCGCGCGGCGTCAAATTCCTCTGCCGTGAAGTCGCCGCGAGAAACGGCGTCCCACTCGGAAAAGATTTCTTTTTGTACTTCGTCCCTTTTTTCCGGTTCGATGCCCGAAGACACAAGCAAAAGCCCCTTGAGACTTTCCATCCAGGCCGAGGCGTAATAGCAGAGTGAAAGACGTTCACGGATGTTCATAAACAGTTTCGACGTGGTCGAACCACCAAAAACCGCCGTAGCCAGCAGCGCGGCGGGGTAGGCATCGTCCAGCGACGTCACGCCGAGGCGCATTCCGAGAAGGAGCTTGCCCTGGGTGATGTCCATTGTGTCTTCCGCCTGTTTGAGCGTCTCCGCCTGGCGGACAACTTGGGTCGAGACCGGATCAAAGGTGAGCGCGCGCGGCAATATGGAGAGCCGGTCACGCAAAAGGGCTTCGATTTCCTTAGGATCCCGTGCGCCAACATAGAGAAATTCAACGCGCGAAGACGGTAGGATGGATTGATATAGGGACCAAAGCGTCTCCGCCGTGAGGTTTTCCAGGGTATGCTCATCCCCGAGGGCGTCGACGCCGTATGCTTCTTCGGCACACATGGTTTCCAGCAGGCGGCGCTTGGCATACTCAGCTTTGTCGTTCATCCCGGCGCGAATGCGATCCCGGAGCAACACGCGTTCCTGCTCAAAATATTCGGGCACAAAGGCATTACCCGGGCCAGCCGGCGCGAGCAGCGTACCAACAAGCAGATCGGTGATGGCTTCACAGACATTGGTTTTACCGGGCAAGAAGCGCTCGTCATTAAATAGGGAGAGAAAGCCGATGCACTGCGTTTCACCTTTTTTTCGGCAAAACGGCTCCAGCCGCGCGCCGTACAGCGCGTCCAACGCGGCGCTCAACCGGCGCGCGTCAGGGTAGGTTGAGTTCCCGCGGCTGAGCACCTGCGGCAAAAGCGCGTGCGGCGCGGCGTGCTCACGGGTGAGCGGGCGCAAAAGGGAAACGGAGAGAACGTTGGTCTTGAACTTCCGGCTGCGAAGGCAGGTAAGCCCTACGCCCGGCCGGGGGGAGAGATGTGAGATATCCGCCATGGTACCGACCTGCCTTTTTGTGTGGATTGACAGAGCCCCAGAGATCACGCCGGTGTTAAAACTGTATTTATTTCCCGCCGTAGTATTATACACCAAGCTTTCCTTCTTGCAAAGCATTTTTCCAAGCATCTCGTTTCAGTATGACACTTTATGATTGACATTATGCCACCTTTGCCTGGCGAAGCTTTTTTTGCTCAACATTCGTCGGATTTTTCTGCCCTTTGTGAAAAAGGGGTATAGAAGTCGCACCATTTATGGGTGCTTTTCGTAGAATAATTTTTTCTTCTATCCCGCTTGACAGGCAAGAAAAAACCCGGTACAATGTGACTTGTGTAAAGCCTCGGAACTTTACAAGGGAAGGGTGGTGTGCGTCCATGAAGGCGGATCCCGTGGATGTGGCGTTTCTGTTTGACTTCTATGGGGACATCTTGACGGAAAAGCAGAAGCAGTATCTGGAATACTACCACCACCATGACCTTTCGCTCTC
>CAYWWF010000018.1:9454-14745 GCA_964461745.1 uncultured Oscillospiraceae bacterium
CGGAAAAGCAGAAGCAGTATCTGGAATACTACCACCACCATGACCTTTCGCTCTCCGAAATTGCGGAAAACGAGGGCATCACCCGTCAGGGCGTGCGTGACGTTTTGGTGCGCGCCGAAGCCATTTTGCGGGATATGGAAGACAAATTGGGCCTGGTTGCCCGCTTTGGCGGCGCGTTTTCGTGTGCCGAGCAAATTTTACAGCTCACGGGTCGGCTTATCACCCACTGTGACGCGCGCGCCGTCAGCCCGGAAATTCGAGACGTAGCACGGGAGATTCAAACGCTTGCGCGCAAAATCGCCCCCGGCGAAAGTTTGGAGAATGGCTATGGCATTTGAAGGTTTGACGGAAAAACTCGGACAAGTATTTAAAAAACTCCGCAGCAAAGGCCGCCTGACCGAAGCCGATGTTCGGGAGGCCATGCGAGAAGTACGCTTGGCGCTGCTCGAAGCCGACGTAAACTTTAAGGTGGTCAAAGACTTTATCGCGCGTGTCACCGAGACCGCCATCGGCGCTCAGGTGCTTGAGAGTCTCACACCCGCGCAAATGATCATCAAAATCGTAAACACGGAGCTTACCGAGCTGATGGGCGGTCAGACCGCCAAGCTTACGATATCCCCAAAGCCGCCGACCATCGTCATGCTGGTTGGTCTCCAAGGCGCGGGTAAGACGACAAACGCCGCGAAGCTCGCGGGCCTGATGCGCCGTCAATACGACAAACGCCCTTTGCTTGTCGCCTGTGACATCTACCGTCCCGCCGCCATCAAACAGCTCCAGGTTGTGGGCGCGCAGCTCGACATCCCGGTTTTCACCATGGACTCCCGCGATGCCGTTGCCATTGCGCGTGCCGCGTTGGATGCCGCCCACCGGGCGGGCAATGACCTTGTCATTCTGGATACGGCGGGCCGTCTGCACATCGATGAAACGCTGATGGATGAACTCACGCGTCTGCGCGACACAGTAAATCCCACGGAAATCCTGCTGGTTGTCGACGCGATGACCGGTCAGGACGCCGTGAGCGCGGCTTCCGCTTTCCATGAAAAACTCGGGCTCAACGGCGTGATTTTAACGAAACTTGACGGTGACTCCCGCGGTGGCGCGGCGCTCTCCGTGCGCGCGGTGACGGGCCAGCCGATTAAGTTTTGCGGCATCGGTGAAAAGCTTTCGGACATCGAGCCGTTCCATCCGGAGCGCATGGCTTCACGCATTCTCGGTATGGGCGATATGCTCACGCTGATTGAAAAAGCGGAAAAGAGCTTTGATCTTAAAAAAGCCGAGGAAATGGAAAAAAAGCTTCGGCAAAATCGATTTACACTCACGGACTTTTACGATCAACTTGTGCAACTCAAAAGCATGGGTTCACTCGGTGACGTACTCGGTATGCTGCCGGGCGTGGACAAACGCGCGTTGTCGGACGCTAAAGTCGATGAAAAGCAGATGGCGCGGCTCGAGGCCATCATACTCTCGATGACGCCGCGCGAACGTGAAAACCCGTCGTTGCTGGGGTCTTCGCGCAAACGCCGCATCGCCGCCGGCAGCGGTACGCGCGTTGAGGATATCAACCGTCTTCTTAAGCAGTTTGAGATGACGCAGCAGATGTCCCGCCGGATGCTCGGTGGACGCAAGGGCAAAAAGGGCATGAGAGGCATGGGCGGTGGCTTGCCGTTTTAAGGGTTTTCGCGCAATATCGGCGCTTTTCTGTTCACTTGTATACCTGAGCGCGTGCTCTTTTGATAGATTGCTTCGCCACCTAAAACTTGAAATTATTTCTTTGTGTTCCCCCCGCCTGTGGCGGGGGGAACACAAAGAAATAATTCATGAATTATCTGCCGGAGCAATAATTTTGGAGGTTGGAAATTATGGTTAAAATCAGACTGCGCAGAATGGGCGCGAAAAAAGCCCCCTTTTACCGCATCGTGGTCGCCGATTCCCGCTACCCGCGCGACGGACGTTTCATTGAAGAAATCGGCACTTACGATCCGATGAAAAACCCGTCCGAAATCCGTGTCGACAAGGACAGAGCGCTGTCCTGGATCCAGTCCGGCGCACAGCCGACCGATACGGTGAAAGTCCTGCTCAAAAAATCGGGCGTACTGTAAATTTGATTCGTATAACTATGAGAAACGTTTGAGGCAAAACGTGTTTGCCCTGCTCTTTATGAAATGAGGCGAATTCCTTGAAGGATTTGATTGCGTATATTGTGTCCCGTCTCGTCGATCATCCGGACGACATGCGCATTGAGGAGAACGACAACGGCGAAGAGGTCACCTTTGAGCTCTACGTCAACCCCGAGGATTTGAGCAAGGTCATTGGCCGCGGCGGTCGTGTCGCGCGCGAGATTCGCATTTTGCTCAAGACTTTGGCCGCGCAGGACAACCGCAAAGCCACACTTGAAATTAAGGAATGACGCTTACACATGAGCGTTACACTGTTGAAAGCGGGTCTCATCGTAAATACGCATGGGATCCGCGGAGATGTGCGCATTCAGCCCTGGTGTGACCGACCTGAGTTTCTTTTGGACTTTCCAGTGCTGTATGTGGACAACACGCCCCTTGAGGTTGCCGAAGCCCGAGTACACAAGACCTTTGTGCTCGCTCGCTTTGTAACCGTGTCCGATGTACAGGCGGCTGCGCGCCTGAAAAATCATGTGGTCTGCGTCGATAAAAGCGCTGCGGTTTTGCCGCCGGGGCGCTTTTTTGTCTGCGATTTAATTGGCCTTTCAGCGGTTGAACGGGACAGTGGCGCGCCCCTGGGCGTTCTTTTGGATGTTTGGCCTCGCTGGCCGCAAGATATCTATGTGCTGGAAACCTTGGACGGTGTCCGGCATATGGTGCCCAATGTACCGGCGTTTGTGGGTGAGATCGACCTTGAAAAGCGCACGGTGGAAATGACGTTAATCGAGGGTATGTAATGAGGCTCGGCCCCAAAATTGAGATTTTGGGGCCGAATTGGTTAGAAGAAATTTTTCCGGGAAGTGAATTCCCGGAAAAACAATAGGAATTACAGGAGAAAAATTGCGTATTTGAGTACTAAATATGCTCCCCCCTCCGGCGAGGGAGGCATATAAGAAATAACGGACGAGAGGAGAAAAAGCTTATGCGTGTGGACATACTGACGCTATTCCCCGAACCCGTGCTGAACTTTTTGTCCGTGAGCATTCTCGGGCGGGCCCAAAAGGAAGGCCATATCGCCATCCACGCCCACCAGATCCGCGACTACACGACCAACCGCCAGATGCAGGTTGATGACTATCCCTATGGCGGCGGCATGGGCATGGTGATGCAGGCCGACCCGCTTCACAGGGCTTGGGAGCATGTGGTTTCCGTGGCCGGGCGGGGGTATACCATTTATCTTTCACCTCAAGGCACACCGATGAGCCAAACCGTGGCCCGGCGGCTCGCCGAAGAGCATCTACATTTGATCCTGGTTTGCGGCCATTATGAGGGAATAGACGAACGTTTTATTGAAGAATGCGTGGATGAGGAGGTCTCCATCGGAGACTATGTACTAACCGGCGGGGAACTGCCGGCGATGGTGCTCTGCGATACGGTTTGCCGTCTGATCCCTGGTGTTTTGGCTGACGATGTCTGTTTTATGGAAGAAAGCCATTGGGATGGTCTGTTGGAGTACCCGCACTATTCACGCCCCGAAGTCTGGCACGACAGAGCGGTACCTTCAGTGCTACTTTCGGGCCATCACGAGCAAATACAAGCATGGCGCAGGCATCAGGCGGAAGAGCGTACAAAACGGAAAAGACCCGATCTTTGGGAGCGACACACAAAAAAAGGTCTGTGAAAGTCTGCTCCATATTTTCCATCAATTTGTGGGGAATACATCGAATTCTTCTTTTTCGAAAACGAATGTCTTTGTGAGGAAAAGGACGCGGAGTCGCGGCAATCACCGATGGTTTTATAAGGCATACCATGTTATTGAAGGTGATTCTTCAAATATCATGATATGGAGGTATTTTACCATGCCTGAAAGGGTTATGCCCGGCCATTCTTCGGATTGCCACCCCTTAAAAGAGACCGTATGCGTACATACCAAAAAGATTTATGACGCCTGTAAAGACAAAGATTGCCTCGAGGATATGCGCGTCTATCCCACGAGACGCAGTCAGCAAATCATCGACAGAGCCATCAACGTCAAATGCCGCCGCGCCGAACTGCTCTGGGTTTACATCGATGTCGAAGCCGTACCGTTTAACCATGGTTTCTTCACGGTGGATGTCAAGTATTTCTACCGCATCGTCGCCGACGCGTTCACAGGCGTTGGCAAACCCTGTGAAGTCACCGGCCTTTGCACGTTTGACAAACGTGTCATCCTCTTTGGTAGCGAAGGCAATGCCAAAATCTTTAGCTCGAAAACATCCTTGGGTTCGGCCGACGAACAAGTTATGCGTTCGGCCAATCTTCCGACCGCCGTGGTTGAAGTTGTCGATCCCATCTGCCTCGCTGTGAAGCTTGTGGAAACCTGTAACTGCCACCATCATGAGTGTTCTATCTCTGAAGTGCCGGATTGCATCTGCCATTGCTTTGACGACGATCTCGTGCTCGATGGCGACGAGAAGCGGTTGTATGCGACGCTCGGCCAGTTCTCTCTGATCCGTCTCGAGAGAGACACGCAAATCATCATCCCCTGCGGCGACTTCTGCATTCCGGAAAAAGAATGTGTTGGTTCCACCGAAGACACACCCTGTGACCTGTTCCGCCGCATTAAGTTCCCTGTGGATGAATTCTTCCCCCCCAACATGGAGAGAAACGAAGACTATCGCGGTGCCAAGCACCACTGCTGCAAGTAAACAGGTAAAACGTTTCACCCCCGCCTTCGGCGGGGGTGAAAACAGACTGTCAAAAAGGCCTCGCAGAGTTTTCCGCCTTTGGCGGAAAATAAAGTCTCATTGTTTTTCCGGGGACATGTGCATCGGAAAAACTCCATAACTCATCGATTTTCCTCAGAAAATCGATGTTTCCGGCCCGCAGGCCGGTTCCAAATTTGTCAAAGAATCCAGCGTAGCGATTCTTTGACAACCTGGTTTCACCCCCGCCGAAGGCGGGGGTGAAACAATTTATTACTCGCTTTGTGCAAGGGAATTCACATAAGCGCGCATTTGACTTTTGGACTGAATGCTGTGCGTTCCATCGATGACGTTTTGTTTTTCCGCATTGGAGAGGTGGGCAAAATGCTCCATAGCCTTCTCATTTTGCGCGAGCGCCATCCCGAAGCCCAAAGGAATCCCGGCTCCGTTTACGAAATTATTTGTCTCCATGGTAAACTCCTTTTTCTCTTAT
>CAYWWF010000019.1:0-14726 GCA_964461745.1 uncultured Oscillospiraceae bacterium
GGGGCTACTCCCCGGAAGTGACCCGCGTTTCCAGCGGCAATCTCCCGGTTCATCGTTGGATGCGCAAAAGTGCGCCTGTTCATATTAGCAAAAGCATCAAAAGTTGTCAAGAAAAATTTTTGATTTACAAAATTATTTTTGGTTGAGCCACGCAAAGACAAACATGCCGGAAGGCAAGTATATTATATATGATACCAATCTCCCATAAATCGGTCGACAAGATTTGTGAGAATTTTTATCGTCTGTTAATGAAGAACACCGCCGCAATGTGTAAGCCCTTCTGCAAGTCACGCAAAGCCCCGGAGGCTGAGAAGCCCCAGGGGCCTATTGTCGTTGATTTCACAGGTTTTACCCCGCAGTCAGATACCCCACGATGGCCCGCGCCACGGCGTCGGCCATGCGGTTCTGCTCAAACGGGTTTACGAGCCATTCGAATTCCCCGGGGTTGCACAGAAAGCCCATTTCGAGCAAAAACGACGGCGTCCAGGTCGGGCGGCAGACATAGAGGTTGGACTGGTTGCAGCCGCGCTTGCCGCGGTCGATGGTCTCAAAGGTGCCGTCGTAGACACTTTGCGCGAAATCCTTCGCGTTGCGGTTGCGGTACCAGACCGAAAAACCGTCGATGGCCGCGGCGTTGACGGACTCATCGAGACTGTTGCCGTGCACCGAGAGGAACAGATCCGGGCGTACCGTGCGATTGAACTCCTGTCGCTCGGAAAGCGTCAGCGCCACGTCCGTTTCACGCGTCATGATAACCTTCGCGCCGTAGCGTGTGAGTTTATCACGCAGGAGCCGGGCGTTTTCTAAATTCAGTGTTTTTTCAGGCTTTTTTGTGCCCAAGGGCCCGAGCGCACCGGAGTCCGAACCGCCGTGACCCGGATCGAGGACAACGAGCATTCCGGAAAGCGGCCTGTCTTTATCCTTCGCTACAAACGGACGTTTTACGTTCAGCGTCAGTGTTTTCCCCTCGGCGGAGACGTAGTAGCCGTCGAGCCTCTGTCCATCGTTCAGATACATTGTATAGACGGCGCGGCCCCCGTCGGTGGAAACCCCGGTCGTCGAAAAGAGGGCATTGTCCGGCAGCGACAGCGCCGGGGCCTTGCCGGAGATACAAGTTATGCTCAGCGTGAGCTTTTTTCCGTCGTAGTCTATCTTCGTGGCGCTGAGGTTTGTCCCCGTGAAGTCAAGCTTGTCCCACTTCTCGCCGACGGTATAGCGCGCAGCGGAGAGCGTGTTTGTGAGTGTACCGGTTTTGCGGCTGATGTCCGATTTCTGAATCCAGCCGCCGACACTGAGTTTAATCCAAGCGCCGTCCTTCGACGTGTCCACAATGACGTCCTTTTGCCCGCGCGCAAGCTCCGTGATCGGCCCGCCGGTTGAGGACGCCCCGGCAAATACAGGGGCGTTTTTCGCCGTTACCTCGGCGTAACTGGCGGCCACAGGAGCCGTGAAGGTGCGAGCCACGGTAAACGAATCCGCCTCGGCCTTGGCCGGAGGCACGGTGCGCGGCACTGGGAACTGGATCGTAAAGCGGCGGGTGGACGGAGAAAAGGGCGCGGTATATGTAGACGCGAACGCGCCGCCTAAGACAGGTTCCAGGCGCGTACCATTGGCGGCGTCCGTCTCATTGGCGTCGCTCAGTGGATTCTCATTATCAGGAACAATGTTCTCATCTATTGGAATATCGCCATCTGTTACTGTCGCAGCAGTTTCATCCAACAGAACCCCCGCGTCTTCGAGCGCGTCCCCCTGTCCCGGCACGCCGCTGAACTTGACGCTGCTGACCGACGACGCGCCGGTTTTCGTGATCGTGCGCGTGACGGTGACCTCGCCCTGCGTGAAGGTCAAGACGTTTTTGCCCTGGGCGAGCGTGACAAACAGACCGAACGCGCCGAGCTGGCTGCGCTCGGTGATGAGTGTCCCGTTGCAGTACAGCGGTTGGTTCGGGTCCGAGGTGCCGAGTACATAGTACTGCTTGAGCGCGGTCGTCGTGTCGCTCGACGGGCGGCCCACGCCCAGGGTGCCGAGCGCCGACGGCAATTGCATGAACGCCTCAACGCTCACGTCTTCAATCAGCCAAGGGCTCGTGTGCGTATAGTTGGCGACTGCGGCGGCAAGCGCCGGACTTTCGGCAAACGACACCCAGCGAAACATCACGTAGCCTTTGACAAGCGGCTCGCGCTCGTTGCGCATGAGCTGGCGCACAAGCTCCCCGGTGCCGTACCAGGCGTCCGTGGGCTTCTCACCGGTGCCCGTGCGGTAGGCGGCCATGCCGATATAGAGATCGACTTTAGTGCCACTGACGACATCTGTCCACCAATTGAGCAGCGTTTCGTAGTCAGAGGTTTCATTTCCGATGTGCCAGTAAATTTGCGGGCAGATGTAGTCTACCCAGTTGTTCTTGACCCAGCTACGCGTGTCGGCGTACTGCTCAAAGTAGGACTGGAAGCTTCTTGTGTTGCTGCCCTGCGGATGGGCGGACTTGTTGGCCCAGACCGCAAACGGACTCACGCCAAAGCGAGCGGTGGATTTGACTTCTTTTACCGCCGCGTGGGTGTCGCGGATCAAGCGGTTTATGTTGTCGCGCCGCCAGTCACCCACATTGGAAAAGTCTTTCCCGTGGGTTTTATAGGTCGCGTCGTCGGCGAAGTCCTGTCCCGGATAAAAATAGTCGTCAAAATGTACGCCGTCGACGTTGTAGTTCTCCACGATTTCCGTAATGCCGCGCAGAATCAGGTCGCGCACTTCCGGAAGTCCGGGGTTGAAATAAATTCCACCGTCCGAGTGCTTGACGACCCAGTCCGGATGCAGCCGCGCCGGATGGTTCTCGGACAGCTTGCTGAGGTCGTGGTTGGGCTTTGTTTTGTTGGCGACGGTGACACGCAGGGGGTTTACCCAGGCGTGAAGCTGAAGGCCGCGCCTATGCGCCGCCTCGACCCAGTAGGAAAGCGGGTCGAAGTTGTCGGCGGGCGCTTTGCCTTGGGTCCCGCTGAGCCAACTCGACCAAGGATAAACCTCAGAGGCGTAGAGCGCGTCGCTCGTGGGCCGCACCTGCAAAAAGATCGCGTTGAAACCGAGTTCCAGCGCGCCGTCGAGTATTTTATCGGCTTCGGCTTTGAGTTGCGCTGCTGTCAGGCCGGATTTCGAAGGAAAGTCCAGGTTGTAAACCGAAGACACCCAGACACCGCGCAGGCCCACGGACACAGGCGCGGAAAGTCTATCCGCTGAGTTTGTCGCATCGGGCAAGGAGAGCGCCGGATCGAGCGGAGCGCGCACGGCCTCCTCCTCACGATACGCCAAGGGCGCCAGTGTAGACAGCACCGAAAACACGAAAAACAATACCCCAAGACAAGCCAAAAAACGTTTTCTCTTTTGCATGAGTGCCTCCTCTTCCCACGTGTGACAACGACAAGGGTTATTCCTCCAGCGCACACGTGCGCATAACCGGCGTGGAACAACACCCGTTAAGATGTTACCATAATGTTATGATATTCCGCAACCGTTTTCGACTTTTTTATCTACGTGCTTTCCCGGCTCAACCATACGCAAGGGGCCCCGCACCATGGCCCGTGTACTCTTCGACAGTGTTTCCAACTCTCGACAGTTTTACATAAAAACAGAGCACTGTAAAAAATGTCTATCTTGACAAAACGCGTTTCAAAAGGCATAATGCATAGTATGTGATGGTATGGCTTGAGGATACGCTTGTATCGTTTCGCCTGCCGCGAGCAAAAGCGATGAACGGGAGCGGGCGCTGTGCCCTCCGCAAACGCAACCTCTGTTGCGACTCAGAGAACCGCCGGTTGGTGCGAGGCGGCGCGGAGATCATGGCGAACGGCCAAAAGCTACCCTACTCACCCGGGAGCTGCGGGGCCCACTGCGGAGATTTTGCTGTGGTTTGTACGCTTTGTACTGACTTTCGCTCTCCGTCCAAGCGCCGCCGGTTGACACCGTGATCTGTTTCAAGAGCCTCTCCTGTGCCTCTGGCGCAGAGAGGGAACCTGGGTGGTACCGCGCTCAATCAGGGCGCCCCTGGAAGCCAACGCTTCGGGGGCTTTTTGTTTTAGGAAGTGCTACGCAAGCGGGCGCACGTCTGCTTGTGCCGCGCGGCCCTTGGAAAAACATCTCCCAAGAGACAAAAAGCCGTCCCATGACTTTCAAGGAGGAGTTTCCCCATGCAGAACACACAGAACCCGCAAACCCAACCCGACTTCCTGGTCTCCACAATCGGAGACTGGATGGATCGGCAGGCCGCGCGCTACCCCGACTGCGACGCGCTGATTTACACAGAGGGCGGCCCGCGTCATACATACCGTCAACTCAACGAACATGTCCGACGTATTGCCAAAGGTTTTTTGCGTATGGGCATCCGAAAAGGTGACCACGTAGCCATCTGGGCGACCAACAAGCCCGAATGGGTCTACACCCTTTATGCCTGCGCGAAGATCGGCGCCATTCTGGTCACGGTCAACACCAACTACAAAGTGTTTGAGCTGGAGTACTTACTGCGGCAGTCCGATAGTAAGATGCTCGTGTTTTCCGAAGGCATCAAAGGCTCGGACTATCTGAGCATCATCAATGAACTGCTTCCTGAGCTGCAAAGCAGCCGCCCGGGCGAGCTCAGTTCCGAGCGCCTGCCGCGACTCAAATCTCTGGTGCAGATCGCGCCGTCGCAGCCCCAGGCCCAGCCGCTGCCCCAGGGCATCAACACCTGGGATGATGTAGTGGCCGCCGGAGCGTCTGTGCCGGATGAAGAGTTGGACGACATCCAGAGAAGCCTGCACCACGACGAGGTTATCAACATTCAATACACCTCGGGTACGACGGGTTACCCCAAGGGCGTCATGCTCACACATTATAACATCTTAAACAACGGCTATTTTATCGGCGAATGCATGAAGCTGACCGAACGCGACCGCATGTGTATCCCCGTGCCATTTTTCCACTGTTTTGGCTTGGTGCTCGCGCAAATGGCCTGCATCACTCACGCCTCGGCGATGGTGCCCGTCGATGTCTATTCGCCTCTCGGTGTGATGAAGACCATCGCCGCCGAGCGCTGCACGGGCGTCTACGGTGTGCCGACGATGTACATCTTCGTGTTGGAACACCCCGACTTTGAGAAGTACGACCTCACTAGCTTGCGCACCGGCATCATGGCCGGCTCGACCTGCCCGATGGAAGTCATGCGCCAGGTCATCCAAAAGATGCATATGCGCGACATTACGATTACCTATGGTCAGACCGAGTGCTCCCCAGGCATGACGATGTCCCGCACGGACGATCCGATTGAACTGCGTGTCTCGACCGTCGGACGCTTGCTGCCGCACGCCGAGGGCAAAGTCATCGATCCTGAGACCGGCGAAATTGTCCCGCCGGGTGTCCCCGGTGAAATCTGCACGCGCGGCTATCACATCATGCGTGGTTATTACAACATGCCCGAAGCCACCGCCACCGCCATCGACGCCGACGGCTGGCTGCACACGGGCGACCTTGGTACCTGCGACGAAAACGGCTACTACGCGATCACCGGGCGCATCCGCGATATGATCATCCGCGGTGGTGAAAACATCTATCCGCGCGAAATCGAGGAACTGCTCTACACCCATCCGGACATCTCCGACGCGCAAGTTGTGGCCGTGCCGTCCCGGAAGTTTGGCGAAGAAGTCTGCGCGTTTATCATTATGAAAGAGGGCACGACCGCCACGGAAGAAGAAATCAAAGAATATGTGCGCGCGCGCATGAGTCGACACAAAGTGCCGTCCTATGTGCTCTTTATCGACAAACTGCCCATGACCGCATCGGGTAAAATACAGAAGTACAAGCTGCGCGAGCAAGCTGTGGAGCTTTTGGGACTTTCGGCTACACAGAATCCGTAACCATTGGGTTTGACTTTATTGAGAATCTTCCTGCCGAGGACGGGGGCGATACTTTCTTGCTCGTGCAAGAAAGTATCCAAAGAAGCACGGTCAAGGGGAAGAGGGTTCCGAATGCCCTCTCCCCCTTAACAATCCCCCTCTCCCCAGTCGGCAAAAGGGGTTGCGACCCCTTTTGAAACCCCAGAGGGGTTGGAAACGGGAGAACGGAGAACAGGTCCTCGAAAACCCCGTGCGTAATTTCTGCCCTTCGCCTGTTGTAGGGAACGCATTTCATGCGTTCCGCCGTTTCCCCGGCTCCCCCGTTCCCTCGCTCCCATCCCCCGGGGATTTCTAAAGGGGCCACAGTCTCTTTAGTCGTCTGGGGCGTGGGGATTATTAAGGAGAGGGGGTATACGAAACCCCCACCCCTTAGTCACGTTCTTTGGTTGCTTTCTGTCGTGCAATAGAAAGTAACACCCCCTACGACAGATAACAGATAACAGATAACAGATAACAGATCTGGAAACGACGCCGCCGTAGAGGCGATGGAACGCATAAAATGCGTTCCCTACAGCAAACAACACAAATGACCATTCATCATTGATCACATGCCCCTATCGGGGCCACAAAGGAGGATGCCTTATGATCCAGCTTTCCGGCCTCAGCAAAAGTTACGCCAAAGGCAAAGTCCGCGCGGTGGACAACCTGAGCCTGGATGTGCGCCGGGGCGAAATCTTCGGTTTCATCGGGCCAAACGGCGCCGGGAAAACCACGACGATCAAGATCATCGCAGGCATACTCCGGCCTGACCATGGGTCGGTCTCCATCTGCGGAGCGGACATGCTCAAGAATCCGATGGAAGCCAAGAAAAACATAGGCTTTGTGCCGGACAACCACGAGGTCTATGACCGCCTGAGCGGCGTCGAGTACCTAAACTTACTCGGCGATGTTTACGGTGTGCCGCTGGAAGCCCGCCGTGAGCGCATGGAGAAGTACTTAAACCTCTTCGGCATCGCCGACGCGGCTGGGGCGCGGATTCGTTCGTACTCCCACGGCATGAAGCAAAAGCTTGTGCTTACAGGCGCGCTTTTGCACATGCCGCCGGTCTGGCTGCTCGACGAACCCATGGTCGGTCTTGACCCCAAAGCAGCACTTTCGCTTAAAGAGGAAATGCGCGCACATTGCGCACGCGGCAACACCGTGTTTTTCTCCACCCATATACTCGAGGTAGCCGAGCGGCTCTGTGATCGCATCGGCATCATCTCCGACGGCAAAATCGTCGCCGTCGGCACAATGGAAGAACTGCGCGGCCATCAAAACGACGAGTCTTTGGAGAAAATTTTCTTCAGCATCACGGAAAGGTAGGAAAGGGCTATGAACCTACTTACACAAACCGGCTTGCTGTTTCGCCTGCGGCTGAAACTCTACTTTGGCTTTCTGCGCATGGCCCCCTCATCCGGAGAAGACCGGCGCGCCCGCCTCAAACAGCTCTGGGTGCCCATCGTTATGGGACTTGCGGGTCTTATGGTTCTTGGTCTGTATTTTGTCATTTTATCGCTTATTATGGGCCCCGCAATCCAGGCCGGTTTCGGCTCGATGGTTTTGGGGCTTATCATGCTGATTAGTATGCTTGCCGTGCTCTTCCTCGGACTGTTTTCAATGATGGCCTCACTCTGGGGCTCGCGCGACACCGAGATGCTTGCGGCGCTCCCGCTGTCACCGCGCGCGGTCTTCTTCTCGCAAATGGGTGTTGTGTACGCAAGCCAGCTTATGCTGTCTCTGTTTTTCACGCTGCCTGCCGTGATTCTCTATGCACTCAATGCGCCAACGGGCTTTGCGTTTTGGCTGCCCGCTTTGATTGTACTGCCGCTGCTGCCGGTTTTGCCGATGATGATCTCGGCGCTCTTGTCTCTTTCGCTGTTGCGCCTATCTGCGCTGACAAGACGGCGTGAACTCTGGAGCATCCTCGGGGCCGTCGTGCTGATTGTGCTCATGATGTTCTTGCAAATGCAGTGGAACAGTTTGATGATCGGTTCGGAAATGGATCCCGCCTACGTGGAACAGCTACTGACCAGCAACGCAGGACTTTTGCGCGCTGTGACCGGCGCGTTCCCGCCCGCGGCTTGGGCTGCCGGCGCGCTGACCCTGCCGACGGAGGCCATGGTGGACTTCCTGTTGTTCCTGCTCAGTGTGGCGGCTGCCGTGTTGTTGCTGCTTGTGGTCGCCGAGCCGCTCTATTACCGGGGCACACTGGCCCACTTGGAGACACCGCGCAATACCAAACAAGGTTACAGCGCCCGAGACGTCCGGCAAGGAAGCCCGTTTGGCACGCTGTTCTGGCGGGAATGCCGTGTGCTGTTGCGCACACCGATTTATTTGCTCAACTCGTTTGGTGTGATTGTCATTCTGCCGCTGGTGGTTCTGCTTGTACCGACGATGCAGATCAGTAGCTTTGGGGATATGTCGCTTCAGGATCTTTTCTCGGAGCTTGACAAAACCGTACTGACGCTTGCGGTAGCTGGGGTGCTGACGTTCTTTGCGCTTGTGAACCCCGCAGTCACGACGGCGATGTCCCGTGAGGGGCGCAACTTTTGGATTTCCCGTTTGATCCCGGTGCGGATGAAGACGGTGGTCGGCGCGAAGATTATGGTCGGTGAACTCATTGCGGTGCTGGCCGTACTACTTTCGGGGACAGCGCTCGTCGTGGGCTTGGGGCTTCCCGCCGACTGCGTGGCACTGGCGGCGATGATGGCGCTGGCGGTGGGCATTCCGGCCACGGTGGCCGGCATCCTGCCCGACATAAACCGCCCGAAACTGACCTGGACCTCGGAAAACGAAGCGATTAAGATGAACGTAAACTCGCTTTCCGGTATGCTCTTCTCGCTGCTGGTCGGACTTGGAGCCGCAGGTGTCGTCTGGTTGAACGTGACGCTGGGTTCCGGGATGCCCGGTATTGTGTTGCAGCTCATGGGCCTGTCGATCCTTGCGACGCTGTTTCTCTGGAACCGGGTTCAGGCGCGTGCGGAAGCGCATTTGGCGACAATGGACACTTAGGTTGCGCATGTCCCCGGAAAACAATGAAATTTATTTTCCGCCGGGCGGAAAACTCTGCGAGGCTTTTTTTAACCCCGCCGCAGGCGGGGGGTAAGAGGTACACTGGAGGCTATCATGGCACAAACCCCCATCCATGCAAACAACAAACAACCCGCCGTGTCGGTCTTTTTGGACCACGCGGCGGGTACCTTTGCGTGTACGGCGGCGCGGAACGCCTTTCTCCAAGTGCTTGACGCGCGCGTGGGCAACCCCTCCGCGCAGCATCCGACCGGGGCGGCAGCCCGCGAGCTGCTTCGGACGGCGCGGGCGCGCGTGGCGGCAGCACTTGCGGCGCGTCCGGAAGACATCACCTTCACTTCGGGCGGCACCGAGGCCAACAACCTGGCACTGCTCTCGGTGTTGCGCGCCCGGAAGAAACCCGGTCATATACTTACGAGTACACTTGAACACGCTGCCGTGCGGCGCGTTTTGGACGAAGCCCGCGCGCTCGGTCACACGGTCACAAGTCTCCCGCCCGACGTCTCGGGTACATTGCGCGCCGAAACTGTAGCAAGCGCCTTGCGGGATGACACGTTTTTCATCAGCCTGACCTCCGTTTGCAACGAGACCGGGGCCATACTACCCATAGCAGCGGTGTCCGCCGCCGCGAAATCGGCTTTGCCCGATGTGGTGATCCACACCGACGCCGTACAGGCTTTTTTGAAGATCCCGCTGGATGGAAACGCACTGGGCGTTGACCTATTGAGCATCTCCGCGCACAAGTGCGGCGGCATCGGCGGCGTGGGCGCGCTCTGGCATCGGGCCGGGCTTCGGCTCCGGCCGCTTACTTACGGCGGCGGGCAAGAGGACGGCCTGCGCCCAGGCACAGAGCCCCTGGCGCTGCTCGCGGCCTTCGGCGCGGCGGTCGAGGATGGACGACGACGTTTTGCAGACTTTCGCGCCCACTTGGAGTCGATTTACGCTTACGCCCACGCGGCTTTGCTTCGGATCCCTGGGCTTACATGGATCCCACCGGCAACGCGAGAGGGACGCCGCGACTTTGAAAACCTCCAGGCACCACACATCCTGAGTTTCGCGTTGCCTGGGTACCCCTCTGAAATCATGGTACGGGTTTTGGGCGAACACAACGTCTGCGTTTCCGCGGGCTCGGCTTGCTCGCGCGGCAGGGGCAGCGAGGTGCTGGGCAGCATGAAGCTGCCGCCGGGCGTCGCCGACGCCGCGCTGCGGATCAGCTTTTCGGCGGACACTACGGAGATGGAAATCGATCGGCTCTGTGAAGTGTTGGAACTGGCCCGGGGGAAGGTTTTACCGAGAAGGTGATTTCCCTTTTCCAACACGCGGAACGCATACAATGCGTTCCTCAGGCTGTCAAAGAATTGACAGCCTGGGAAGGCGCGTACGCGCGCCTGTCATCTTCGGATGGGATTTAGACGTGAAAAAGGGGACTCAGCGCCCCCTTTTCACACTTTTCCCCCCGATGCTTTTTGAACACTTGCCCGAGAAAAGGCTTTTTTGACAGTCTGCGGAACGCATACAATGCGTTCCCTACATTGGGTGTTCGTCCCCCGTTCCCCCGTTCCCCCGTTTCTCCGTTCCCTCGTTTCTCCGTTCCCCCGTTTCTCCGTTCCCACCCCCCGGGGTATCAAAAGGGGCCGCAGCCCCTTTGCCGACTGGGGGATGGGGATTGTTAAGGGGAGGGGGCATTCGGAACCCCCTCCCCTTGACCGTGCTTCTTTGGTTACTTTCTTGCACGAGCAAGAAAGTAACACGATCGGCCCCCGCAGGGCGGGCCTCCGCAGGTCAGGCCTCCGCAGGGCAGGCCCACGCAGGGATGAATCTCCACCCGTGGGAACCCCTTCCTCCCCCGTTTCTAAACTGTTACCAGTCTGTCACCAAAGCTTAGCAATTCCTTTACTTTTCCAGGGAACACCGCGGGAAATTTTACGTCTAAAGGGAATGCGCGGGGTGGACAAATCCTGCCTCCCCCACACCCTTTACATACGCTCTTTCCCCTTTGAACGTCACCTGAGTTCCACACTTTTCCCCCTTTTTGAAGAGGCACAACACCCCATCTTAACTGCTATCCTGGGAGGAACCGCTATGAAGTCAAAAAAGCACGCCACGCCCCCCATCCCGCCGGGAGAACTGGGAAGCGTCTTTGCCCCGGGCGGCGCTGAGGCCCCGACCGCCTCCACCACCGCGGAAACGCTGACGACGCCGGCTTACACCGTACCCACTGCGCCGGAGGCTCCGCCGTTTGCTGAGCCCCAGGCT
Source organism: uncultured Oscillospiraceae bacterium (assembly GCA_964461745.1). GTDB lineage: Bacteria > Bacillota > Clostridia > Oscillospirales > UBA929 > JAVBPF01. The sequence continues at coordinate 11,184 of CAYWWF010000019.1, forward strand.
TACCCGGGTACACCGCCGACGGCATTTCCTCCGGGATACATACCGGGTCAGCCGTTCCCGCCGCGCAAGGTACGCAGCCGCTATCAGCGTAAGCGTATGAAGACGATCATCGCGCTGTCGGTGACCTTCCTTGTGCTGGCCGGCATCGCGTTTGGCATGTATAGCCTGTTTTTCATCGAAAAACCGGTTGAATACAGCACTGAACCCATCCGACGTGATATGCTCCAGTCCTCCGTCATGGGCTGGGGTACCATCAAGCCTGTCGAAAGCGCGGACGTCGGCGCAAAGGTCAAGGCCCGCGTGCTGGAGTCTTTCTTCCTGCCCGGCGACATGGTTTTTGAAGGCGATGTACTCTTTACCTTGGACACCGCTACGCTGGACGAAGAAGTCGCCGTGATCCAGGGCAAGATCGACAAGGTGAACACCGAGATTGAACAGATTCTCGGTGACCAGGCGACCTTGCAGCAAAACCTGACAGGCTCGGCGCCGTTTTCGGGCAAGCTTGTTGACGTCACCCCGATGAAAATGGGCGACACCGTGAGCATCGGCACCAAACTCGGCACCCTCGTCGACGACCGCACGCTGACCGCGCGCTTTTATTTCAGCTATGCCTATGAAAACGACATCCGCGTCGGCCAGGACGTCCAAGTCTCCATCCCGGCCACGATGTCGCAGCTTTCCGGTAAGGTCACGGCCATCCACAAAGTCCGCCGCGTCTCCACCGAAGGCACGCTGCTGTTCGACGTGGACGTTTCCCTGACAAACCCCGGCGCGCTGACCGAGGGCATGGCCTGTTCGGCGATACTCACCGATAACGCGGGCGGCTCCATCTTACCCAACGATGGCGCGGAACTCACATATGGCCGCCGTGAGGACATCGTGGTGCGCGCGCCCGGAAAGCTTACCTATTTCTCCATGCTGGACTATATGGACTACAACGCCGGCACCACGCTCTTCCGCTTGGATTATGTCGAAAACAACACCCAGGTTGAGACCTTGCGTGAACAGTTGAAGACCTATCAAAAAGAGCTGGAAGAAAAAATGCTCGAATACGATAATCTCGTCGCCGTCGCCCCGATGAACGGCACCATCGTCTACAACAACGCCGTGCCCGGCCAGTTGGTCGACGTCGGCGTGGCGCTGGTTTCGGTCGCGCAGATGCAGACCATGATCGTGGAGGCCCAGGTCGACGAGCGCGACATTTCCAACGTTCGGCCCGGGATGTCCGTGAACATTGAGGTTTGGATGGGCAACGGACCCCAGACGCTGTTTGGCACCGTCAAATCCGTTGCGATGGAAGGCAAGGCCGAAAACATGATGTCGTCCTTCCCAGCCATCTTTGAGGTTGACAACTCCACGGGTATGCTGATGAGCGGTATGGGCGTAAACTACACGCTTGTGGTCGAGCAGAAGTTTGACATTTTGGTCTCACCCGTCATCGGGGTCAAGAACACCGATGAATTTGGCAACTGTGTCTTCCTCAAGACCGAGACGCGGCCCGAAAACGCCGTGGATTTGCCGGAAGGCATCGTCCCGCCGGGCTTCTTCGCTGTGCCGGTCGAGTGCGGCATCGGCAATGAGATGGGCATTGAAATCATTTCGGGCGTGAACGAGGGTGACGAGGTCTTCACGCAGATTACCCCGCTCGATCCCGGCGGCGGTGGCATGATGGGAGGCGCGGTCTTCTATGGTTAATGCCCCGCTCATCAGTCTTTCGCAAATCTACAAAATCTACAACGAAGGCTATGAAAATGAGGTTCGGGCGCTCGACGGCGTGAGTTTCAACGTGGATCGTGGCGAATATCTCGCGATCGTCGGCGCGTCCGGCTCCGGCAAGAGTACGCTCATGAACATACTGGGCTGTTTGGATCTGCCGACCTACGGGAGCTATTACCTCGACGGCCAGCTCGTCTCCGACTTGCCCGACCGGCGGCTCGCGCGCATCCGCAACCGACAAATCGGCTTCATCTTCCAAGGCTTTCACTTGATTCCTACGCTCACAGCGTTTGAAAACGTCGAACTGCCGCTGATCTATCAGGGGATCCACGAGCGGCAGCGCTGGGAGATGGCCGAAGAGGCGCTTTCGCGTGTCGGTTTGGACAATCGTATGGATCACAAGCCACAGGAAATGTCCGGCGGTCAGCAGCAGCGAGTGGCCATCGCCCGGGCCATCGCGACCCGGCCTCAGATCCTCATGGCCGACGAACCCACAGGCAACTTAGACTCCCGCACGGGGGCGCACGTCATCGAGATTCTCTCGCAACTCAACGCGGAAGGTGTGACAATCCTGCTGATCACCCACGACGACAAAGTCGCGCAGATGGCTCGCCGCGCGATAAAAATCCAGGACGGACGCCTGATCGGAGGTGTCGCGGTTTGAATGTAACACAAGCCTTTCGCATGGCCGTGAAGTCCTTGCTTGGAAAGAAGGGCCGGGCGGTGCTCACGATGCTTGGCATCATCATCGGTGTCGCGGCGGTCATCATCATGGTCTCGATACAGCAAGCCCAAACGGACTATTGGATGGATTACATCAAAAAGATGGGCACCAACCGCATAGAAGTCAACTGTAGCGTTTGGGGACAGGACATCTCCAAAGACATTTATCGCTATTGTCAGTCGATGACGGAGCTTGTCGAGGGCGTCACGCCAAACCAACAGACTTGGGACGCCAAGGTCAAATACGGCTCCAAGTCCATGCAAAACGGCCGTGTGTTTTTTGGTTCGGATCAGTATTCGGTCTGTACCAACAACACGATTGTTTTGGGCCGAGATCTCGGGTATATGGACATCGAACACGCAAACCGGGTCTGTGTCATCGGCGCGGGCGTTAAAAACAAGTTCTTTGAGTACAAAAACCCCATCGGCGAGACGCTTACGATCAAAAACGAGCGTTTTACGATTGTCGGGGTTTACGCGCAAAAGTTTGACGGCACGGAGTACAGCGAAGACGCGATTGTCGTCGTGCCCTATACACTCAACCGACTGCTGATGAAAACCGGGCAAGTGGACGCGTTTGTCGTCAAAGCGCGTGACACTTCGACAACCAAAAAGGCTGTGGACCGCTTGAATGTCTTTTTGGCGACCAAAACGCGCTATCTGCCCTACTCCTGGTTCAACGTCTATAGCATGAACGAGTCCATACAGCAGGGCGACGACATGCAAAAACAGAACATGCTCTTCTTTGGTGGCATCGCGGCCATTTCGCTGCTCGTCGGCGGCATCGGCATCATGAACATCATGCTTGTCACCGTCAAGGAGCGCACCCGCGAAATCGGTATCCGCAAAGCCATCGGCGCCGAACGCCGCAGCATCATCTTACAGTTTTTAATTGAGTCGTCTATGCTCAGCGCCGTCGGCGGACTCATCGGCGTCGTGCTCGGTATCTTGGGCACGATGGTTTGGATCAAGCTCAGCGCAGACAAAGTCGTACTGCCGACGATGTTCATCATGCTGCTGGCCTTTGGGGTCTCGGTCGCGCTCGGCATTGTGTTCGGGTTGTATCCGGCGGCCAAGGCCTCTCGGTTGCAGCCGGTGGAAGCC
>CAYWWF010000020.1:0-6168 GCA_964461745.1 uncultured Oscillospiraceae bacterium
TTTTTTCCATTTCGCTCTGGTCTTTGGCCGAGATGATGTCATACGGTGGGCAGACAAGGGTTTCCGGCGCGCCGGCTGTCTGTGTGTCAAAACGAAGCGCGCGAAACGGCTGGATGGTGGCCATGAATAGTTTCCTCCTTTTACCTTCTCATGCTATTTCATATATCCCCCCGCCGCAGGGGGGAGATATATCAGTCTGTCAAAAAAGCCTCGCAGAGTTTTCCGCCACCGGCGGAAAATAAAGTTTTATTGTTTTTCCGGGGACATGCGCCTCGAAAAAACACCTTAACCTCCCAATTTTCCTCAGAAAATCGGGAAACCCGGCCCACAGGCCGGTGCTAAACTTGTCGGGAAAACCAACGCAGCGTTTTTCCGACAACATTTCCAAAAATTACGTTACGAAGCAATCATCTGTTTGGGACATACTAACTTCATATTACTGCGAAGGAGGCTTTCAAAATGCAAAACAACGCGTTTTTGAAAGGCATGTGCATCGGTCTGGCTGTGGGCGCCACATTGACGGCCACGATTGCGCCCATCGATAAAAAGAAAATGATGAAAAGCTCGGCCGGCAAAGCCATCCGCGCCATCGGCACCGCGATGGACTCTTTGATCTAAGAGCCGTCGGTCAGTTGTCTGCATTCGATGCCAGGGTCGTGACGGAAGGTTTCCGCACGGCCCTATTTCTTTCGATCCGGTCGGATTTTTTGTATTTGCCGCAGGATAAACTGTTCAAGACGCCGGGCGTAACGAATCGCCAAGACCCCCAACACGACGAATACCAGCGCTACCGCCGCCGGAACCCACCACGACACGTGCAGCCCCGAGCCAACCAGCGCCGAGACCAGCAGACCCCAAACGCGCCCTATGCCGATGATCAACAAGAACTGCCAAAATGGCAGCGGCGAGAGCCCCGCCATCAAACAGATGAGATCATCCGGGAACAACGGCAGCACCATCGCGACGAGCAAAAACACCCGTGTGCGCGTAAGGGCGCCCTCTGCGGTCACAAAGCTTTCGTACTTTTGATGTACCATGGGCCCCACCATACGCCGCACCAATCGTTGCCCATAGCGCCGCGCGAGCCAAAACACAATACAGGAGCCCGTGATGACCCCTACATAGCTGTAAAGAAAGCCCGGCCCGGCCCCAAAAAACGCGCCGCCGGCCATCGTGGTGATCGCGCCGGGCACCACGGTCAAAATGACTTGTCCGCATTGCAGCAACGAGAAAATCAGCGGGGCCCAAAGGCCGAGGCCCGCGAGCGTCTCTCTCATCAGTTCCGGTTGCAAGAAAAAGCGAAGTGTGCCCGTAAGCCAAAGTACCAACAGCAACAGGCCGAAAAAGGCAACGACGCCAAGCACGACGAAGATCAGTCGCCGATAGGCAGCAAAGCCGCGCGCCATCGGCTCTTTCTCCGTCTCATCAGGAGCGGAAGGAGGCGCAACTTCGGGATCCTCGCCCTCTATACACACCGGCGTGACCTCTTCCACATGGCCCGCAAGGGTTCCGCCGTCATTTGGCTTTTCTTTGTTGTCAGTAGACACGGTGTCCTCCTTCGGGCATATTGGCCAATGCGAAACACGGATCCTCTATTTTCTCTTCACAGCCCTTCGGGCCGCCGCGGCAATGTCCGTGCTCTGCAAGCCGAAGAAGCCGCGCAAATAGTCCTCTGGGCCGACCTCACCAAAGGTATCCTGAATGCCCACGCGCTCCACGGGCACCGGGTGAGTCGAGCAAAGCGCCTCACAGACTGCGGCTGAAAGCCCGCCCACAACATTGTGGTTTTCACACGTAACCACCGCACCGGTCTCCCGCGCGCAGGCCGCCACGAGCTCAACGTCCATGGGCTTCCAGGTAAACAGATTGACAACCCGCGCCGAAAGGCCGATGTCCGAAAGGAGTTCGGCGGCTCTCAGCGCTTCGGCGACAAGGATCCCCGAAGCCATCAGCGTGACATCCGTGCCCCCGCGTAGTGTAACGCCCCGGCCGATGGCAAAGGTGGAGCCCGGCGTAAAGACCTGCATCATGTGTTTGCGAGCCAGACGGATATAGACCACGCCGTCATAAGCCACAATCTCCGGCAGCAGCGCTTTGAGCTGCACGGTGTCGGTCGGTTCAACGAGCGCCATGCGCGGGATACCGCGCAACACCGCCATATCCTCAAAGGGCATGTGTGTACCGCCATTGAACGCGGCGGTGACGCCCGGGTCGGTGCCAACGATGCGGAGATTGAGCCGCGCGTAAGCGCCCGACAGGAACACCTGGTCACAGACGCGGCGCGAGGCAAAACAGGCAAAGGTGTGCGCAAACGGCACTTTGCCCATCGACGCCATGCCCGCGGCCACGCCGATCATATTGGCTTCGGCGACGCCGCAGTTTAGAAAGCGCTCGGGAAACTTGCCCCGAAACGGCTTCATGCCCGAAGAGCTCATGAGGTCGGCGTCCAGAACCACAATGCGTTCGTCATGCTCAGCCAAAGCCATCAGAATCTCGCAATAGGCCTCGCGCATCATCTGAGGCTCTTTTGAAAGTGTCTGACAAACCGTCACCGGCCCATCCTGCATCGCGCTGTCCCCTCCCTCCTAGTCTGTGCTTTTTCTTTCGTATTGTATCCGTACCACCTGCGGCGGGGCGGATACAATAGGCTTAGTAATCAATTTTCTCCTGAATATAACTCGCAAGCTCCCCGATGGGCAGGCGCACCTGTGCCATACTGTCGCGGTCACGCACGGTGACGCAACCGTCGGCAGCGCTCTCAAAGTCATAGGTGACACAGAGCGGCGTTCCGATTTCGTCTTGTCGGCGATACCGTTTGCCGATGCTCCCCGCGTCGTCGAAATCCACGGAGAACTGGCGGCTCAGTGTGCCCACAAGCTTTTCGGCTTCTTCGGAGAGCTTCTTAGAAAGCGGCAACACCGCTACTTTATAGGGCGCCAGCGCCGGATGCAGCCGCAACACAACGCGTGTGTCGTTCTTTTCGGCGTCGACGACTTCCTCGTCGTAGGCATCTACAAGGAAAGCCAGCGCCACACGGTCCGCGCCGAGAGACGGCTCAATGACATAGGGCACAAACTTTTCTTCGCCGTCGAAGTACATCTGGCTCTCTCCCGAATGCGTTTCGTGGGCCTTGAGATCGAAGTCCGTGCGGTCGGCGATGCCCCAAAGCTCGCCCCAGCCGAACGGGAAGAGGTACTCAAAGTCGGTCGTCGCGTTGGAGTAGTGAGAAAGCTCCTCGGCCTCGTGGTCACGCAAACGCAGGTTTTCCTCTTTCATCGAGAGACCCAGGAGCCAGTTTTTGCAGAAATCCTTCCAGTATCCAAACCACGTAAGGTCCGTGCCGGGTTTGCAGAAGAACTCCAGCTCCATCTGCTCAAACTCGCGCGTGCGGAACGTGAAGTTGCCCGGGGTAATCTCGTTTCGGAAGGATTTTCCAATCTGCGCGACGCCAAACGGAATTTTCTTGCGCGTGGTGCGCGCGATGTTCTTAAACTGTACAAAGATGCCCTGGGCCGTCTCGGGGCGCAGATAGATTTCATTCTTCGCGTCCTCGGTGACCCCCTGGTGCGTCTTAAACATCAGGTTGAATTGGCGGATGTCCGTAAACTGATGACCGCCGCAGTCGGGACAGGCGATGTTCAACGCCGCGATTTCTTGGCTCATACGCGCAAAGTCCCAACCCGCCGGGTTTTGGCCCGCGTCCTCCAGCAGCTTGTCGGCGCGGTGGCGCGTCTTGCACTGCTTGCAGTCCATGAGCGGGTCGGAGAAGCCGCCGACATGACCCGAGGCCACCCAGACCTTCGGATTCATCAAAATTGCACTGTCGAGTCCGACATTCATCGGGGATTCCTGGACAAACTTCTTCCACCAGGCCGCCTTGACATTGTTTTTGAACAGCACACCCAGAGGCCCGTAATCCCACGTATTGGCCAAGCCCCCGTAGATCTCGCTGCCCGGGAAGATGAAGCCGCGTCCGCGGCACAGCGCCGTGATCTTCTCCATGGTCTTTTCCGTGTTGAGCATCCGTTACCTCTCCCTGTCCTTTTCAGTGAAAAACCTCAGTTTTTCACCAACTGTTATTTTCCTACGCAAAAGCGGCTAAATATACGCTGTATTATATCTTCTGGCAAACTGCGTCCGGTGAGTTCCCCGAGTGCCTCCATGGCCACCTCGATATCCAGGATCACCGCGTCAAACCGGTGCCCTTCCGTCAAACGTTTCTGCGCCGTCTCAAGCTGAGCGGCGGCACGTTCCACTGCCTCGGCCTGGTAGAGGTGCGTGAGAACCGAGCCGTCACAGGTCATCGCGTCTGTGTCCAGCAGCGCGCGCACGGCGCGTTCCAGGTCACTGAGTCCCGCGCCCGTCCGGGCGCTGAGACAAACCATCGGGGGGACGCCCCACTCTTCGGATGCCGTCGTCCCGTCCGCAACCGCCGCCATCCAACGACGCGCGGCCTCCTCAGGGTTATCGCAGAGATCCATCTTGTTGCCGACCAAAACGCACGGTTTCCCTTGCGCCAGCGCTAAAATTTCCAGATCCTCCGGCGCCTCCTCAGATGATAGATCCACCACCACGAACATAAGTCCCGCGTTTTGCGCACAATCACGCGTTCGTTTCATGCCCTGCGCCTCAATGTCATCGTCGGTCTGCCCGCGCAGGCCCGCCGTGTCGATGAGGTTCAGGCACACGCCGCCCATTTGTATGGAGGCTTCCAGCGTGTCGCGTGTCGTGCCCGGCGTCTGTGAGACAATCGCGCGCTCTATCCCAAGCAGCGCATTGAGCAGCGACGACTTGCCAACATTGGGGCGCCCGATGATCGCGGTGCTCACCCCTTCGCGCAGAAGTTGTCCGCGCGAGAAGGTAGCACCCAGCGCGCGCAAGTCATTGGACAAACGGGAAAGCGCGCGTGTGAGTATCTCCGCGCTGACCGGCGGGATGTCATCGTCGGGGTAATCCACGGCGGCAAAAAACTGCGCCGTATGGTCGGACAGTTCGTCATAAACACTCTGAATGCGGCGTGTGATCACACCGTCCATTTGTCCGGCGGCGTTGCGCGCGGCCTCTTCGGTGCGCGCGGTGATCAGATCAATCACACTTTCGGCCTGTGTTAAATCCATGCGCCCGTGTAAAAACGCGCGTTTGGTAAACTCACCCGGCCCGGCCGGGCGCGCCCCCCCGGCGTACAAGCCCTCCAGTGTGGCTTTGAGAACAGGAAGCGAACCATGGCAGAAGAACTCCACCGTGTCCTCACCCGTGTAGCTGTTCGGCGCACGGTACACAGCGGCCAGGCAAACGTCAATGCGCTGCCCTTTGGCGTTGTGCAGATCGCCGAGCACCATCTGCCGTGTGGGTACATCCTGAAGACGGCGCGCGGCGGAGTCCAGCGTCGGCGATGGCTTGGGCGTGAATAGAGCCGCGGCGATGTCCACCGCCTGCGGCCCGCTGACGCGGACAACACCGAGCGCCGCGCTCATCAGAGGGGTCGCAATCGCCGCAATGGTATCGAGCATAGCCGTCTTCCTCAGTTCGTGCCATTTCCCCCGCCTTGCGGCGGGGGAAATGCTACTATTCATATTTAAAGCCTTAAATCCCTCGTAATCCAATCGTTGTGCAGGCGGATTCATTCCGCCGTAACAACATCATTGTTCCCATCCCTCTAAAAATCGCAGTTTTTAGAGGGACTCAGTTTTAACTATTCAGCGGAATCTCTTCCCCGTTGTCCACCCGCTGTAAGTTTTGCAGCAGTGCTTCCACTGTACGAACGCTCACCGTGTAGCGCACAGGTTGGTCGTCAAGACGCACGGCGTAATTACGCCCGTCCTCGTCATAGAGCGACATGGTGGAGCGGAGATCCACCGTCCCAAGTTGTACGGTGAAGCGATAGGTCGGCTCACCCGTGGGCTCACCCTGCGCGTCGCCGCTGATGTTGATGCCCAGCAGAGAGCCGTAAAGGCGCTTGCCGTTGTTTTCCGAAATGTCCACGCCGTCGAGTTTGGCGGTGACCCCGATGAAGTTGTCGTCCGGCCCTTTTACATGGCCAAACTCCAAAACACGTGTGCCGCTGGGCAGCTCCATTGTCACACGGTCGACGTCGTCGATGTTGTAAAGCCAAAGCAGCGTCGTGCGAATGTCCATCGGTGTGACTTCGAGGAAGCGGTAGTCCCCGAA
>CAYWWF010000020.1:6268-9763 GCA_964461745.1 uncultured Oscillospiraceae bacterium
GTTTCGATGGGTTCCGAGAGATAAAACGCGTCGTACCCCTCGATGAAGATTTCCTCAGTGGAGCGAACGCCCAGTACAATCTTTTCTTCGGGTGTCTCCCGCCGTACAAGCTCAATGCTCTTCGTACTGCCGGGCACGTCGCTTGCGTTGATGCGCGGAATCCGGTTGAGGTCACGCAATTCTTTCTCCGTGCGGGACAGCGCCGTGCCGACGTCGACGGGTATGATGAAGACGGCGTTTCCCAGCTCCGGGCACGAGGCGTAGTAGCCGTCGCCGAGCGGAATTTTCACGCCGAGATGCAGCGTGAGCAGTTTACCCTTATCCCCGACGCCCTCCGGCGCGCTGTCCAGTGTAGAACCAAACGCGCTTGTGGCCCCCGGCATCACCGTCCAAACCATCTGAGGCGGGTTCAAACCGAACTCCACCCGTTGCTCTTCCGTGGGTTCATCTAAAAGCCGTCGCCCCGAGACGTTTTGCAGCTTTGTAAAGGCTGCGGACAGTAAGGAGGATTGATACGAAAACCCAAGCTGCGCGGGGGTAAAGGAAAACTCCTCTTTGTCCAGCTTGTCGGTCTTCATCGTAATCGTGTAGGCAAGCCCCTCGGCGGGTGTGCAGCTCAAAATTGTACCCGAAGCGCGCGGAAAGCTTACAAGCGTCTCCTGTCCCGGTGGAGGCGACTCTGAAGGCGGGGGCGAGACCGTGGTATCTGCGGGGGCAAAGCGCATCAGCAGCACATACGCGCCGCCGAGCACCACGAGCACCACGAGGGCAATCATCAGCGGCCGAAAGGCCGAACTTTTCTTCATAGACGACGCCTCCGCCGCCAAACCAGAAAGCCCATCACGAGGAGCCCGAGCGGCAATGCGATCACAAGCGCCCAGAAGATGATCAAAGCTGTGCCCGTCGGCATGTTGAGCATGTAGGAATCTAGGTCATAGGAGCGCGGCAGGATGACCACAATGTTGTCGGGGGCCGCGTAACGGATGAAACGGGTGGCCAGATTGCGGTTGAGCAGATTGTCGTTAGCAAGGACGTTATTGGGCTCATCGGAAAGAAATGTCGCGGGCAGGACAAACACACCGCTTGTATAAGGGTTCCCGCTACTGTCGGTGCGAGTCTGCTCGGTCAGGGTACCCACGATGAAGGGACCTGCCTGATCTCCTGGCTGCCTTGTGAAGTCCTCAAGCACCTCGTCGGCGGACATGGGTTTGGCGTAAGCGGCCTGGGATGTTATAAATAAAGGCATAAGCTCACGCGGGCCGTTCTTGTTGTCCAGCCAGAGCGACACCACCGGCGGCGGCCCAAACATCACGGGCCTCTGCTGTGCGGTCTCCAAACCCACGGTCAGTTTGGTGTTGAATATCTCCGGCATGACAGCATACGCCACCTCATAGGTATCGTCAAAAATCATTTTACGATCCACCTGCACGCCCCATTCCGAGAGGTAACGATCCAATACCGGCATCTCGCGCGTGGAAGCATTCATAAGCACATAGACATAACCCGAACCCGCCAGGTAGTTTTCCAGCTTCGTGATCTCCTCGAGCGTAAAATCCATTTGAGGATCGTTGATCACGAGCACCTTCGTATCGTCCGGAATGTTTTCCAGTGTAAGGTTTACGTTCTGCACATTGTAGTTGGCATTTACAAGCAGTTTTGAAAAAGAGTTCATGGCCGGTTCGTTGTGGCCCTGTGTGAAGACCGCGCGCGGCAGAGACTCCGAGGTCACAGCCGTCATCGCCGAGACCATCTGCTGCTCAATCTGCAAGCCGGTCGTGCGCACATTGGTGTCGTACCCCACACCACCCGGGTCATACGCAAGGAATTCATAGAGCTGCGTGATGTAAAGCGTGCGGAAGCGCGTACCGCTGTCAACGACGATGCTGAAGCGACCCAGCGGGGTGGCCTCGTCCGAATACTTCTGCACGAGCGGCCCGTTGAGGTCTGGGTCGACATAGCGCACGGTGACGCGTCCGTTTGAGATGATCTCATATTTGCTCAAAGCCTCGCGGACAAAGGTCAGGTTGTACGCGTTGCCATACGGGCCATATTTGACACTATCCATTTCGGCCTCCGTGGCCAATACAATGATTTCCACGTTGCGCGTCAGGCTTTTGAGAAAATCCTGCGTCTCAAAAGAGACTTCGTAAAGTTTCTGCTGGGTAAGGTCACCCTTTAGGTAGAGCCGGTCGGTGAGTACCGTAGCCAGGGCGTTGACCAGCACGAGGCCCGCGACGAACAACACCACAAAGGCCCAGGCAATCGAACTGTACTTCAGTTTGCGGCTACGCACGTTGTCTGCGGTTGTCTCCGGGCTCTGGGATGCGTTCTGATTCAATGGTTTCTTCTGTTTCATCCTGCATCCCCCTTACGCCCACCGTTTCTTTTCCAGAACGCGGTTGGAGAGGAAAAGAAACAGCGCGCAGACACTGATGTAGAAAACGACGTCATTGAAAGCGAAAATGCCCTGGGTAAAGGCGTCGAAACGGCGGAACATTGAAATCCAGTCCACGAGCGTGCGCACCCAAATGACGGTCGTGGAGGTGGAGAAGATGTCGACAAGATAGAGCGCCAAGAAAATACCCAGCGCACCAACGAAAGAGACCAGCTGGTTTTCCGTGAGTGTTGAAATGAACAGGCCCACGGAGATGAATGCCGCGCCGAAGCACAAAAGCGCAAAATAGTTGCCCAGGAGCATTGTACCGGCGAGGTTCCCGGTCATCGCGATGACGAGCGGATAGAGCAGCGTGCCGATGAGCAAAAGCACATACACCATGAGTCCCGAGAGAAATTTCCCGAGTACGATGTGTCGGCTCTGAATCGGGGCGGTAAAGAGCAGTTGGTCGGTCTTTTGTTTGTATTCTTCGCTCATCAGGCGCATCGTGAGGCCCGGTATCGTAAACATCGAGACGAGCAGCATGAAGGCAAAGAGACCGGCGAGGTCGTTGTGAGACTGGGTGATGTTTTCGAGGTAAAAAAACAGGCCTGTGGCCGCAAGGAAGATCGCGCAAAACACATAGCCCGTTGGGGAGGTAAATGTAGCGCGGAAGTCCCGCTTAAAGACCGCAAACATCAGTGCAACCCCCCTTCGTCGCTGTTTTCCATCCGCGCTGTGGCCCCGTCGGAGCCGCCGACCCCGGCGCTGTCATCCCCCGACGTCAGGCGAATGAAGACGTCTTCAAGCGTAAGATTCTCGGGCATCAGCTTCAAAATCGGGTGGTCGGCCTGCGCCAATACGGCAAACATCGCGCGCCGGATGTCACAGTCGGGTTTTCCCTCAATAAGGAAGTCGCAGGAGCCCGGCTCCACTTCACTGAGCGCGCGGACTTCCTTCATGCCCGCGCAGCCGCGCAACAGTTGGAAGCTCTTGTCCCGCGGGCCCGCGACGCGCACGGTGAAATGCGTGTCGCTCGTGGCGGACTTCGTGAGGTTTTCAGGCTTATCGTCGGCGACAATCACACCGTTTGAAATCACGAGCACACGTTCGCAAACGGC
>CAYWWF010000020.1:9863-14355 GCA_964461745.1 uncultured Oscillospiraceae bacterium
TTGGCCGCCATCGGGTTTTCCAGAATGTCAACACCGCCGATGGTTGCCCGGCCACGGGTGGCGGAAATATAGCCGGTGATGATGTTCATCGTGGTGGTCTTCCCCGCGCCGTTGGGCCCCAAAAAACCGACAATTTCTCCTTCTCTTACGGAAAAACTGATGTCGGAGACCGCAAGTTTCGCGCCGTAGGCCTTGGTCAGGTGAGTGACTTCAATCATTGTCCCGCCTCCTTTCGTGTGCATTTCTCAAAATAACACACGTTACATTTGGATGTATGAATGGAATGTAAATTTTATGGCCGTGGCGCTCGCCGCCTAAGCGACAACCGCGCCACATGGCCAGTATAGCAACTATACATTTGCTATAACCGTCAATTTGGGTTAACTCCCCCGCTTTGCGGTGGGGCGTTTATGGTATATTTGCAGGGTGCTAACAAGATATTATATCATGGAATGTCAAGTCAGCGCCGAAGCTGTCGGTACCCGGAAAGCACAGCACACATTGGCAACAAAACCTTGTCAACATGGCCTTCCTATGTTGACACAAGCCGAAAAAAAGCATACAATGTGATTTCCTAGGGTTTTTTCGCAAACCCGTTGCATTATTTCCCATTTTCCGGCCTGTTGTAAAGATTAACCTCAGGAGCGTGATTTGCCTTGGCTACCGTATTTCGTTGCTATGTGGAAAAACGGGAAGGCTTCGATGTGGAAGCGCAGGCGCTGTTTTCGGACCTGCGCCATTTTTTGGGCCTGTCGAAGCTTACCTCACTGCGTCTCTTCCAACGCTATGACCTTGAGGGCCTCGACGACGATGCCTTCCAGGCCGCGCTGCCTGTGGTACTCAGCGAACCCATGTCCGACCGTTACACGTTGGAGCAGCTTCCCGCTCTGGCCGAAGGCACGAAGCTCCTTTGTTATGAGGCACTGCCCGGTCAATTTGACCAACGCGCCGACTCCTGCGCGCAGTGCATTCAGATGCTCGTCGGCGGCTCTCGCCCGCTCGTGCGCGCCGCAAGGATACTTGCCGTCACGGGTCTCGGCGACGAAGACTTTGCGCGTCTGGCGGCCTACATCATAAACCCCGTCGAGTGCGGGCTGGCCTCCTTGGACAAGCCCGAGACGCTACAGGTCACCCCACCGCCGCCGGAAACGATCCAAACCGTCGACGGCTTTGCGGATATGAGCACAGATGAACTCCAGGCGCTTCACACGCGCTATGGGCTTGCGATGGATCTTGCGGATCTCGGCTTTTTGCAGGAGCATTTCCGCGCTGAGGGCCGCGCGCCAACCGAAACGGAACTGCGCGTGCTGGACACCTACTGGTCGGATCACTGCCGCCACACCACCTTCCTTACGCATCTCGACAAAGTGGAAATCGAAGACCCGCGCGCAAGCAGCGCGTACAAGCTTTTCCAAAAGACGCGTCGGGCCCTCGGTCGACCGGACTCCCGTCCCGTCACACTGATGGAAATCGCCACCACAGCGATGAAGCATCTGCGCCAAACGGGCAAGCTGCCGAAGCTTGACGAATCCGAAGAAATCAACGCCTGTACCGTCCACGCCGACGTACTCGTCGACGGGGAAAAACAGGATTATTTGTTGTTGTTTAAGAACGAAACACACAATCACCCGACTGAAATCGAACCGTTCGGCGGTGCGGCCACCTGCATCGGCGGTGCCATCCGCGATCCGCTCTCGGGCCGTGCCTATGTCTATCAGGCCATGCGCATCACCGGAAGCGGTGACCCGCGCGCGCCGCTATCCAGCACACTGCCCGGAAAACTACCCCAGCGCAAATTGACGACCACCGCCGCCGCGGGCTACTCGTCTTACGGCAACCAAATCGGTCTGGCGACCGGCTTTGTGCATGAAATTTATCACCCGGGCTATGTGGCCAAGCGCCTCGAAATCGGCGCTGTCGTCGGGGCGGCCCCCGCCGCGCAAGTCGTGCGGGAAGTGCCTTTGCCCGGTGATGTTGTGATCCTGCTCGGCGGTCGTACAGGCCGCGACGGCATCGGCGGCGCCACAGGTTCCTCCAAGAGCCACAGCACAGCCTCCGTCTCTACTTGCGCCGCTGAGGTGCAAAAAGGCAACGCCCCCGAGGAGCGCAAGCTCCAGCGTCTGATGCGAAACCCCGAGGCCTGCCGCATGATCCGCCGCTGCAATGACTTTGGCGCGGGCGGCGTGGCCGTGGCAGTCGGTGAGTTGGCCGAGGGCCTCTCCATCACACTCGACGCCGTCCCGAAGAAATACGAAGGCCTCGGTGCCACCGAACTGGCCATCTCCGAATCGCAGGAGCGCATGGCCGTGGTTGTGGCCCAAAAAGATGTTGAAGCCTTCCGTTTGCTTGCGGACAAGGAGAACTTAGAAGCCACACAGATTGCGGTTGTAACCGAGGAGCCGCGTCTGGTAATGCGCTGGAATGGCCAGCCCGCCGTGGATCTGCCGCGCTCGCTGATGGCATCCAACGGTGTGCCGAAGCACGCGCGCGCGCATGTTGCGCAGCCCACGGGTAAGCTTAGGCGCGCTTGGAACGAGGGCACGCTCGAAGAGCGCTTACTGCTTCTCCTATCCGACCTCAACTTCTGCTCCCAGCGCGGCCTTGTGCAGCGTTTTGACAACACCATCGGTGCCGCCACGGTGCTGATGCCGTTTGGCGGAAAACATGGTCTCACGCCAACGCAGGTCATGGCAGCCAAGTTCCCCGTAACGGATGGCGCTTGTGGCACTTGCAGCGTCATGAGCTACGCCTTCGACCCCTATCTCACCGAGGCCGACCCGTTTGAGGGCGGTCGCCGTGCTGTGATTGAATCGGTCGCCAAACTCGTTGCCGCGGGCTGCCGCCCAACGGACGTATATCTCACGCTGCAAGAGTACTTCCCGAAGCTACGCGAAGACGCCACACGTTGGGGTCTTCCTCTGAGCGCGCTGCTCGGCGCGTTTGAAGCCCAGTGCGGACTCGAGTGCGCCGCCATCGGCGGCAAAGACTCGATGTCAGGCACGTTCCAGGACATGGACGTACCGCCGACGCTGGTCTCCTTCGCGATCACCACAACCGAAGTGGAAACGGTGCTCTCGCCCGAATTCAAGGGCGCAAACCACCCTGTTCTGCTCTTTGCCCCGGCCTACAACTCCGACGGCTCAGTGGATTATGATGCGATGCGCGCGCTTTGGACGAAAATTAGCGATGCAATGCGCGACGGCACCATCCTGTCGGCCTACGCTTGTTCGACCGGCGGTGTCATGGGGGCGCTGACTTCCATGGCCCTCGGCGGGGACATCGGCTTTGTCGCCGAAAATCCGGATGAGAGCTGGTTTCATGACCGCCCGGGTGCCATCGTCTGCGAATGCTTACACCGTATAGATGGCGGCGTTGTGCTTGGCACCACGAGTGAAAAAGAAGAATTTCAGTTGGACAAGACTTTCCTGCCGCTCTCGGCGATGCGCGCGGCTTGGGAAGCGCCGCTGTCCTGGGTTTTCCCAGTGCGCGCGCCTGGGGAGGATCATGGCTCCACCCCGGTATATCCCATGCCTTTATCCCCTGATACTACGCCTTCTGGTACCATAGACAACGTGCGCGACGTTCTCCCCCTGCCCGAAACCGCCGCGCCGCTGGGTGTAAACGTGAGCTTTCGTGCCGCCGCGCCGCCGGTACCCATGGTGCCCGCGATCACCTCAAAGCACGAGCCCACGGCCCGTCCGACGCTGCAAATGCCGCGCCCGCGCGCGGTCATCCCCGTGTTTCCGGGCACAAACTGTGAAGACGACACCGCCGCCGCGCTCACACGCGCGGGCGCGCGTCCCGAGATCATTGTCGTTCGCAATATGACGCCCGACGCGCTGGAAGCCTCCAGCCGGGACATGGAACGCGCCTTGCGTGACGCACAGATGCTCGTGATCCCCGGCGGCTTTTCCGCCGGTGACGAACCCGACGGCAGCGGCAAATTCATCGCCGCCTTTTTCCGACAGGCGCGCATGACCGAAGCCGTGCGCACTTTGCTCTTCCAAGGCGATGGCCTAATCTTAGGCATCTGCAACGGCTTCCAGGCCCTCATCAAACTCGGACTGCTCCCGTTCGGCGACATTCGCACGCTCGACGAAAACTGTCCGACTCTTTCGCATAACATCATCGGCCGCCACCAGTCCAAGTACGCACACTGCCGTGTAGCCTCAAAGCTCTCCCCTTGGCTTTTGCGCTGTGGCCCCGGTGAATGCTACACCGTGCCCATGTCGCACGGTGAGGGGCGCTTCGTGGCCCCGCCCGAAGTGCTTGACACGCTGGTCCGACAGGGCCAGGTCGCGTTCCAGTACTGCGACAAACAGGGCCGCCCGTCTATGGACACCGAGATAAACCCCAACGGCTCTTTGCTCTGCATTGAGAGCATCACAAGCCCCGATGGCCGTGTGCTCGGCAAGATGGGCCACACCGAACGCTTCTCCCCGTTTGTCGCGCGCAACATCCACGGCAACAAGTTCCAGCCGTTGTTTGAGGG
>CAYWWF010000021.1:0-14147 GCA_964461745.1 uncultured Oscillospiraceae bacterium
ATTGGGCGCCGGTGGCCGCGGGCAGACGGAAAAAAGACAAGTTTTATAGCATTTTCACAAATGCTATAAAGAATTTCATGGCCGTGGCGCTCCCCGCCTGAGCGACAACCGCGCCACATGGCCAGTATAGCAAATATACATTTGCTATTACTCTTCCCAGTTGTGCCAGACGTTTTGCACGTCGTCGTTGTCTTCCAATGCGTCAAGCAAGCGCTGCATCTTTTTCAGGTCGTCTTCGTCGTTGAGACGGACGGTATTCTGCGCGACCATCTCCACCTGAGCCGAAAGAAACTTATAGCCGTCCTTCTCGAGTGCGTCGCGCACATCGCCAAAGGTCTCGGGGGTCGTGTAGACAACATAGGCCCCTTCCTGCGCAACAAAGTCCGCGGCACCCGCCTCTAGGGCCACCATCAGTGCTACCTCCTCGTCGACACCCTCGGCGTCGAGGACTATCACACCTTTTTCGTCAAACGACCAAGAGACACAACCCAAAGGGCCAAGGTTGCCGCCAAATTTATCGAAATAGTGGCGCATCTCTGAGGCCGTGCGGTTGCGGTTGTCTGTCGCAGCATCCACCATCACGGCAACACCCGATGGGCCATAGCCCTCATAGCGAACGGACTCATAGCCCGCGCCACCGGCTGCCCCAGCCGCCCGCTCGATAACCCGGCGAATGTTGTCGGCCGGAACGTTTGCGACACGCGCCTTGGCGATACAGTCTTTGAGTTTGGAGTTGGCGTTCGGGTCACCACCGCCTTCACGCACCGCCACAATGATCTCACGGGAAAGCTTTGTGAATATCTTTGCGCGGTCGGCGTCTGTCTTCTCTTTTTTGTGCGCAATGTTTTTCCACTTGGAATGTCCGGACATAACGTCGCCTCCTATGTGTCTCCACCACTTACAGCGGAGGAGAAATACAACTTACACTGCTTATGATAAAACCTCAGTCGACATATTCAAACTCCATGTTCAGGAGGCTCACCGTGTCACCCTCTTGTACACCCATTGCCTTCAGGCGGTCAAACACACCGCCGTCGCGCAACATCCGGTCAAGGTACATGCGTGACTCGTAGTCGCCAAAATTGATGTGTCGAATCAGGTTTTCCAGCCACGCGCCCTCTACGACCCAGACATCTCCGTCCTGACGATAAACCAAGTCCTTGGGATCCAGGGCTTCCGGCGGCGCCGGGATAAACTCCTCCTCAAAGCGCAAAATCGGCGGCAAATGGGAAAGGCGCTCGGCCACGGCGGCTGTCAGCGCGTCAACGCCGGCGCGTGTCGCGCCCGATATCGGATAGCAGGCAAAGCCACGAGCTTCCATCTCTTTGACAAAGCCCTCTAACACCTCGGGCGTGGTCAGCAGATCGCATTTGTTGGCCGCGATGATCTGCGGACGCGCGGCCAGCTCCGGACTGAAGGCCTCAAGCTCTTTGAGAATGACATCTACATCCTGTACCGGGTCACGGCCCTCACTGCCGGAGACATCCACGACATGCAAAAGCAATCGGCAGCGCTCCACATGGCGCAAAAAGTCTATCCCCAGTCCCGCGCCTTCCGCCGCGCCCTCAATCAGACCCGGAATGTCGGCGACAACAAAGCTCGTGTCGTGGTCGACGCGTACAACGCCCATGTTGGGCGTCAAAGTCGTAAACGGATAGCCCGCGATTTTCGGTCGGGCCGCCGAGACCATGGAGAGTAAGGTGGATTTCCCCGCGTTGGGCAGACCCACAAGCCCCACGTCGGCCAGCAGCTTCAGTTCGAGGATCAGCGTACGCGATTCCCCGGGCATCCCCGGTTTGGCAAAGCGCGGCGTCTGACGCGTCGAGGTCGCGAAGCGGCGGTTGCCCCAGCCCCCGCGCCCGCCTTGCGCCAAGCAAAACGGCTCGTCGTCGGATAGGTCATGCATCAGCGCGCCGCTCTCTTTGTCTCGGATCAGCGTACCGCGCGGCAGACGAATCGTGATGTCTTCACCCTTTTTGCCCGAAGAACCTTTGCCGGTTCCCGGCGCGCCGTCCCCGGCTTTGAACTTGTGCTTAAACCGAAAATCCATCAGCGTGGTCATGTGCTGGTCAACAACAGCGTACACGCTGCCGCCGCGCCCGCCGTCCCCACCGTCGGGGCCGCCGGCCGCAATGTATTTTTCACGGTGGAAGGATACGGAACCGTCGCCGCCTCTGCCACCACTGACCGTGATCTCCGTTACATCAACAAACATGAATTGTCCTTTCACAAAGAGACTTTTTCCCGTCACCTCCGCCCTCGGCGGGAGTGGGGGCTAAACATAACTCTCTTCAACCAATGGTATAAACATAAAGGGCTGTCTCAGCACAACGAACCGCCGTCCCGTGCCCCTCCCCCAAGGCCATATCCAATGACGATACGGAGGGGGCGCACAATGCGTCCGTCTGTTTTGAGACAGCCTCAAGATGACTCTATGAATGATTGCTCCCGCGCTGACAGTTTTCTTGCTGAAAGCGGAGACGAAATAAGTCTATTGCGCCGCGACAGTCTCCCGAATGGAAACCTGTTTGTCATCGCGGCCCTTTCGCTCAAAGCAAACCACACCGCTCTTAAGGGCAAAGAGCGTATCATCGTTGCCGCGTCCGACATTCAAACCCGGATGGATCCGTGTGCCGCGCTGACGCACCAAAATGTTGCCGGCCAAAACAAACTGCCCATCGGCGCGTTTGACGCCAAGCCGTTTAGACTCGGACTCACGACCGTTACGGGACGAACCTACACCTTTTTTATGAGCCATAACCGTTACCTCCTCGGAAATCACACAGTATAATTACACCGTAATCTTTTCAATCTGAAGTTTCGTAAAGGGCTGACGATGGCCCTGTTTGCGGCGATAGTTCTTTTTGGACTTCATCTTGAAGACGATAATTTTCTTGTTTTTGCCTTGTTTGAGCACCTTGGCGGATACCTTCACGCCCGCGAGAAACGGGGTGCCAAACTTGGACTTTTCGCCCTCAAACGCAGCCAATACGCGATCAAACTCCACGGTTTCGCCCTCGGCGACATCGAGCTTTTCCACATAGAGCACGTCGCCCTCATTGACTCTGAACTGTTTACCGCCGGTTTCGAACACTACGGTCATATGGATCCCTTGCTTCCTGTCAGTCTCGCTCTGGGGGCGGAGCGTCGGTCAATGCCCGACCTCACTTTGGCGTGCAGACACGCAGCCCCTTCAACGCGGCCTGTATAGTGTACCACGCCGCCTGCGCGTATGTCAAGCGTGGGTGTTGCGTTTTAGGTTTGTTTTTCCGCTAACCAAATTTACCGCCCCAACTTGAGTATCCCTTGCGCTGCGGCCTTTTGTTCGGCTTCCTTTTTACTGCCGCCCTCACCGCGACCAATGACTTGGTCATCCAGCACGAGTTCCACGGTAAACACCTTGGCGTGTTCGGGGCCGGATTCGGATACGGGCCGATACGTAAACACATGCCCAGGTTCGCGCTGCAACAGTTCTTGCAACTGCGTTTTGAAGTCCTGGGTGTCGCTTGGGCGGCGCGCGAAAATAAAGCTCTCCGCAAAGATGCGCGCGGTGTCCATCCCGCCGTCCAAATACAAAGCGGCCAACACCGCCTCCAAGGCGTCCGAGAGAATGGAGGGGCGGTTTTGTCCGCCTGCGGCCTTCTCTCCCTTGCCGAGTAGTAAATACTCATTCAACCGCAGGCCCGCGGCCACTTGCGACAAATGCGTCTCACAAACGAGAGCTGCACGCAGACGCGTAAGCTCTCCTTCATTCTTGCTTTTATGCTTTTCAAAGAGATACCGGGCCGTCAAAAAGCCCAAAACCGAGTCCCCGAGAAACTCTAGGCGTTCGTTGGAGTCCGGCACGCTTTTGCGGTTTTCGTTGTAATATGAGCTGTGCGTAAGCGCTGTTCTAAGCAGCGCTTGATTTTTAAAGGTGTAGCCCATGGCCTCTTGCAGAGTCTTCACTGTGCCGTCTCCTTTTCGCTCGTCAACGTTTTCATGAGTCCGATGTTGCGTTCGATGTCCGCAACGACGCCGCTTTCGGCAAAATTCACGGCCTGGCGAATCGCCGAACAAATCGCCCGGTCGTTCGACGAACCATGCGCTTTGATGACGGGCTGGGACACCCCCAAAAACGGCGCGCCGCCGTATTCGGTATAGTCGAGCATCTTCTTAAAACCACGCAGGTCGTTTTTGACGAGCCCGGCGGCCAATTTGGTTTTCACACTCTTCATGAAGATATCTTTGAGCGCACCGATGAAAAACAAACCCGCGCCCTCCATGGTTTTGAGTAAAATGTTCCCCGAAAAACCGTCGGTGACGACCACGTCGGCCGCGCCGAAGACGACATCGCGCCCCTCCACATTGCCGACAAAATCGAAATGTGGCTTATTTTCAGGACGATTTAACAACTGAAAGGCCTCTCTACGCAGCGGGCCGCCCTTCTTCTCCTCGGTGCCAATGTTGAGGAGCCCGACGCGCGGTCGGCTCTTGCCCATCGTTCGGGCCATGAAGGCCGCCCCCATATACGCAAACTGCATGAGATACTCCGATGTGCATTCGGCGTTGGCGCCGCAGTCAATCAGCAGCATCGGCCCCTTGGCCGTCGGCATCAGGGGTGAGAGCGCGGCACGGCGTATACCTTTGATGCGTTTGACCTTCAGCGTGGCGCCCGTAAGCACCGCTCCGGTGCTGCCCGCGGACACAAACGCGCCGCCGTACCCTTCCGCCAAAAGTTTCAGCCCCACGACAATCGAGGAATCCTCTTTCTCCCTCACCGCCACGGCCGGATCTTCCTCCATGCCGATGACCTCTGAGGCGTGGACAATCTCCATACCACGCGGGATGTCGCCCTGTTTTTGGGATTCCAATACCCTTAAGATGTCCTCCCCGCGCCCGACGAGCGCGAGCTCCACATCCATCTCCTGAAGCGCAAGCAACGCGCCGCGCACGACGATCTCCGGGGCGTTGTCCCCGCCCATGGCGTCCAATATGATTTTCAAGGGTGTGACCTCCTTTATGGGCGGGCACGCGTATGTTGCAACGCGCCCTTATTCCACGATGTCCGGCAGCAATCTATCCAAATACTCCAGCGCCCGGGCCGCATAGGCGGCGTAGCGCTCGCGCTTACGCAGCCGTTTGCCCGAAAGCGGCGGAAAAAGTCCAAAGTTTATGTTCATCGGCTGGAAATTCTGCACCTGCTCATTCGAGATATACAGAGAGAGTGCGCCGATGGCCGTCTCCCTGGGAAAATCCACCGGGGACAACCCTCGGCGACGGCGGGCCAGTGTAAGCCCCGCGACAAAGCCGGACGCCACCGACTCGATGTACCCCTCCACGCCCGTGATCTGCCCGGCAAAATGCAGCGCACGGCCCGTATCCTGCGCTTTGGTTCCGGACTTCACCGCGAAGTATCGGTCAAGGCAGGTCGGCGCGTTGAGGTAACTGTTGCGGTGCATGACGCCGAAGCGCAGATACTCCGCATTTTTCAGCGCCGGGATCAGTGAAAACACCCGCTTTTGCTCCGGTATGGTCAAATGCGTCTGGCAGCCTACGAGGTTATAAATGTCGCCCGCCGCGTTGTCGCGGCGCAGTTGCAACACAGCATAAGGCATCTCGCCGCTGCGCGGGTCACGCAGGCCGACCGGCTTGAGCGGGCCAAAGCGCAGGGCGTCCTCCCCCCTACGCGCCAAGACTTCGACCGGCAGACAGCCCTCAAAGACGCAATCGTCCTCAAAGCCTTTGACCGGGGCCATTTGCGCGTTTGCGAGTTCCTGCTGAAACAAAAGATATTCCTCGCGCGTCATCGGACAGTTGATGTAATCGCTGCCGCGGTCGTAGCGCGAGGCCATAAACGAAGTCTCCGGGTCGATGCTCGACGCGGACACAAGTGGGGCCGCCGCGTCGAAAAAGAACAGCGGCTCACCAAACAACGCTTGAATGTCGGCGGCCAAAGCTCCGTCCGTCAGCGGGCCTGTGGCCACAATGACGTCCCGGTCGCGCGGGATCTTCAAAACTTCACCGGTCTGCACCGTGATGCGCGGATGCGCCGTCACAAGTTCGGTGATCCGCTCGGAAAAGCGTGTCCGGTCGACGGCCAGCGCCCCCCCGGCGTCTACACGTGTCTCTTCGGCGACACGCAAAACTAGCGAGCGCACACGGCGCAGTTCTTCTTTTAAGAGACCCGGCCCACTCTCTAAGCGATCGCTGCGCAGAGAGTTGGAGCACACAAGCTCGGAATACAGCGGACTGTGGTGCGCCGGAGACATCTTCTCCGGCTTCATTTCACAGAGCGTCACGGGCACACCGCGCTCGGCCAATTGCCACGCGGCCTCACATCCGGCCAATCCCGCGCCGATCACCAGTACCGGGTCGCAGGGGGTATCGCTCCCGACCGGCGGCACCGGCGCGGAAGCTGCGGGGATATTTATTTCGCTCGTTCCACAAAATTCACACATCCGCCGACTCGCCTCCGGCGGTCTTTTTCTTTGTGGCGGTGGTTTTCTTGGTTGTAGTTTTGCTCTTCGTGGTTGTTTTGGCGGCGGTGGTTTTCTTCCCCGTGGCGGCTTTTGTTTTGGTTGTTTTCTTCGCCCCGGCGGTCTTGGTCGCAGCGGTCTTGGCTTTCGTCGTCCCGCTCTTTGCTTTCGGGGTGGCTTTCCCCTTTGTGACCGTCTTCTTCACGGCGGGTTTTGCCGTCTTGCCCTCGGCGGACGCACCGTCCGTCGAGGCCGCGCCGTCCTCGGTTTTGGGCTTGCGCTTATACCCACGCTGATCCTCAGGCACAAAGGCCGGGCAGGTAGGGTTCGTGCAGAACGGCTTCATGGCGCCGCGCCCGCTGCGCTTAAACAGCGTTTTCGTACACTCGGGGCAGCGGTCGCCCAGCGGCGCGTCCCAAGTCATGAAGGTACACTCCGGGAAGCGTTCACAGCCGTAATAATCCTTCTGGTTCTTCGATTTCTTCTTCAAAATCGTAGCGCCGCACTGCGGGCATTCTCCCGGCGTGGGCTCAGTGATGGGTTTGGCGTTTTTGCATTCGGGATAGCCCGGGCAGGCCATAAAGCGCCCGAAGCGCGAGACCTTGATCACCATATTCTTACCGCAATGCTCACAGATCACATCCGTGGGCTCGTCGGGTATTTTATAGCGCTGCGGGTTTTCGAGCGCGTTTTTGACATCTTCGGAAAAACCACCGTAAAACTCCTGGAGCATCGCCTTCCACTGCTTCCGCCCCTCCTCGATGTCGTCGAGGAAATCCTCCATCCGCGCGGTGAAGGCGATGTCGATGATGTCGGCAAAGCGCTCTTTCATCATCAGCGTCACCACTTCGCCGAGCGGTGTGGGTGAGAGCGTTTTGCCTTGGCGGCGCACATATTCGCGGTCTAAGATCGTGGAAATCGTCGGAGCATAAGTCGACGGACGACCAATGCCCTTTTCCTCCATCGCCCGGATCAGACTCGCCTCCGTGTAACGCGGCGGCGGCTGCGTGAAGTGCTGTTCGGGTAGAAACTCGTCCGCGCGCACAGCTTCGCCCTCTTTGAGGTGCGGCAGCGGCGTCTGCGGCGCTTCCTCCTCTTCGTCGCGGCTCTCCTCGTAGAGCGCCGTGAAGCCCGGGAATTTGACGCTCTGGTGGTGGGCGCGGAAGACATAGCCCTCGCTTACGACTTCAATGCTCAGCGTGTCAAACACGGCGCTTTCCATCTGACAGGCCATAAAACGGCTCCAGATGAGCTTATAGAGTTTGTATTGATCGGGCGATAAATCGTCCTTGATGCTTTGCGGAGACAGCGCGGGATCCGATGGACGGATCGCCTCGTGGGCATCCTGCGAACCCTTTTTGCTCTTAAAGTGCCGGGGCGCTGACGGGACATACGACGCCCCGTACGATTGTCGAATGTAGTCCCGCGCGGCGTTGATCGCCTCGTCGGACAGCCGCAGAGAGTCCGTGCGCATGTACGTAATGAGACCCATGAGGCCCCGGCCTTGCAGTTCCACGCCTTCATAGAGCTGCTGGGCGATGACCATCGTGCGGCGCGGGCCCATGTTCAGGCGGCGGGAGGCCTCTTGTTGGAGTGAGGAGGTGATGAACGGCGGCGCGGGATGCCGTTTCTTTTCTCCTTTTTTGATCAATTGCACGACAAAAGGCTTGTCCTGCACAGACTGCATGATATGTTCCGTCATCTCCTGCGATTTCAGCTCGATTTTCTCGCCGATACGGCCGTAAAACTGGCCCGTAAAGCTGCCTTCCCCATTTAGGCGTGAAAGTTTTACCGCAAGGCTCCAGTATTCCTCGGGTGTAAAGGCGCGAATTTCTTCCTCGCGGTCCACCACAAGGCGTGTAGCCACAGACTGCACACGCCCAGCCGAGAGGCCCGGTCGGATCTTCCGCCAAAGCAGCGGGCTGAGTTCATACCCAACGATGCGGTCGAGCGCGCGGCGCGCCTGCTGGGCGTCGATGAGGTTGATATCGAGCGCGCGCGGTTGCTCAATGCTCTCCCGCACGACCTTTTTGGTGATCTCGTTGAAGGTAACACGCAACACTTTCTCATCGGGCAGCTCCAAAAGCTCCTTGACGTGCCATGAGATCGCCTCGCCTTCGCGATCCGGGTCGGTGGCCAGATAGATGCGTTCGGCCTTCCTCGCCTCAGCCCTCAGCTCGGCGATGGTTTTTTCCTTGCCCGCCACAGGCTGATAGTGCATGGTGAAATCGGTCTTGCTGTCGACCCCCATGCCCGAGCGGGGCAGATCACGCAAATGCCCCATCGTGGCCTTCACGCGATACTGATCCCCAAGGTATTTGCCGATGGTCTTGGCCTTGGCCGGCGACTCTACGATGACTAAATGCGGCATAGTTCCCTCCCGAGTATATCTTTGTGAAAATATTTATCCACAAAATTGGTAAGCGGAAATTTTTCCAGGAACTGAATGCCCGGAAAAACAATAAAACTTACAGGAGAACGGAAACGGATTTTTTGCATCCGCCAGCTCTTTTTCTTTATACCCTGTAAACCCCGCGGAAAGCGTCGAAACCTTAGTGATCGCGATCCTCCAAATGGAGCGCAAACCGCTTGCCCTTGGTGGGGCACACCACACCGTCAAGTTCCAACATCGTCAGCTCTCGCAGCACACGAGACGTGGGCAAATTGGTCATACGCACCAGCTCGTCCACAGTTTTGGATGCCCCGGCTATACAGACCAAAATCGCCTGGCTCTCTTCTGAACGACCCACCATCACAGCCGAAAGGTCAAAAGCCACGGGCGTTTTGCTCTTCGCGTCCGGCTGCCGCGTCTCACCCGCTTCAGCCTCGGTTTGTCCCGATGCTTTTATCCGCTCGCTCTGTCCATTGCGCCGCTCACGCAATGTTACGATGCGCCGCCAAGACTTCTGCCCGGAACGCGACGGGGATGAGACACGCAACTCCGGGACTTCGTCAACATCCGGCTCTCCCGACCCAAAAACCGCCGGGACTTTGACCGTCTCGGCAACTTGCAAGAAGTCTTTCCTCATCTGGGGATAGAGCACCATGTTCTTCGGTTCAACATTTTTCACGGTTATCTTGTGTGGATACAAAACCGCATATTCCTGTAGCACGTCCGACGGGCGCATCACAAGCTGCGCGCCCTGCTGAATCAGCCGGTTGCAGCCCGCGCTCTCTTTGACGTCGATGTTCCCCGGAATCGCAAAGACGTCACGGCCCTGATCCAATGCGTGGCGGGCTGTGATCAGCGCACCGGAGTGCTCAGGCGCTTCCACGACGATGGTGCCGAGCGAAAGGCCGCTGAGAATACGGTTTCTAACCGGGAAGTGCTCACCGAGCGCCCGCACACCGGGCGCGTACTCGCTGACAACCGCGCCGCAGGCCAAAATGTCATGGTAGAGAGAGTGGTTTTCCGCTGGGTAGATCACGTCCACGCCACAGCCCAAGACCGCGACGGTGGCTGCCCCGGCTTGCAGTGCCGCCGCGTGGGCGTGGGCGTCGATGCCCCTGGCCATGCCGGAGACAATGAGCGCCCCAGCGCGGGCCAGACCGTACGCCAGCCGCCCGGCCACCTGGAGACCATACGCCGTGGTTTTGCGCGAACCGACCATCGTGAGGGCCACTTCCTCGTCGATGACGGGCATTTTCCCTTTGTAGTATAGCAAAACGGGCGGGGCAAAGATATTGCGCAACCGCTCCGGGTAAAGTGCGTCCTGCTGCGTGAGCATCTGTATGCCGAGCCGATCACAGGCTTCCAGAATCCGTTCGGCCGGATCCAGGTTGTGTTCCATGATCTCCTGGCGATGCTTGGGAGCCAAAAAGGCGCAATCCAGAAGCGCCTCGTCGTCGGCAAAGAAAATGTCTTCCGGCGTGAAAAACTGCGCAAGCAGCTCAGCTTTTTTATCCGCGCCGAAGCTTTGCAGCGACGAAAGCCAAACCCAATACTTCAAGGTGGACATGTTCTTTACCCCCTTGCCGAGCGGTGCATTTTATCTCTATCGTGTGTCGAGAATATTTCTCTCGTCAATCCAAGACCCGAAGGCGAATTCATTTCGCTGCAAGGGTTTTCTCCACCATCTCTCACTTTATCTCATGAAAAGATTTTTTACCTGGCCATCTCCCAGAGCAAAATACCCGCGGCCACCGCGACACCGAGCGATTCGCTGTCCTCCTCCATCGGGATGCGTACGCACGTCCCGGCCATCTGTTGCAGTCGTTCCGAAAGTCCGGCGCCTTCATTGCCGAGCAGCGTAATCGTATTGTCCCATGAGACTTCCCGCACATCCAGCGCGGGCGTCCCCGGCATGGCGGCCAAAACGCGAAGCGGACAAGTCTGCAAAAACGCCACGGCGTCTTCCACTTCGAGCAGGGACACACCCCACACCGCCCCCATCGACGCGCGCAGCGCCTTTGGCGCATATGGATCGGCACAGGTTTTTGTCAACACAAGGTTTGAGAGGCCAAATGCGCGCGCCGAACGCAAAATCGAGCCGACATTGCCGGGATCCTGCAGCCCTTCGAGCAGCAGATGCCGCCCCGAGGCAAAAGCCTCCGGTAGGGCAGGCGTCGGCCATTGACAGGTAAACACCACGCCTTGCGGCGTCTCCACCGGGGAGACCACGGCCATAAGCCGGTCGTCCACTTGAAAGACTTGTACCGAGTCGGGCAGCTTGGGCACTGTCACGCCGGGCGCAACGAGCACCGTTTGCAGCTTGTCCTTCGGTGCCTCAGAAAGTAGTGTAAAGCCGTCGCAAAGCATAAGCCGCTGCGCGCGGCGAAATGAGCGCGAATTGGACAGCTTGTAAAACTGCTGGATGAATCGGTTTTGTCGGCTGGAAATCACGGGGTAGCCGCTGCCCTGTGCACTCATGAACGGCGAAAACGCTTGATGCTCTTGTTGTCGCCGACAACAATCAGCACATCCTCGGGGTGGATGACATAGTCACCGGTCGGTGAAACTTCGATGCGTCGCCGATCGGTCGTGCGCACCGCCATAATATTCAGTCCATACGACGCGCGGACGTCAAGCTCACGGATGCTTCTGCCCTGCCACTGCGGCGGGGGTGTGACCTCAACCATGGAGTGGTCGACCGAGAGCTCAAGCACATCGATGATATTCGTTGAGGTAAGGCCCATAGCCAGGCGTTCGCCCATGTCCCGCTCGGGCATGATGACACGGTCCGCGCCGATTTTGAGCAGCACTTTGCGGTGCAGCTCGTCCTTAGCCTTGCAGATGATCTCCTTCATGCCCATATCTTTGAGCATCAGGGTAACGAGGATGCTGTCCTGGATGTCCTCACCGGCCATCGCCACAATCGCGCAGTCAAAGTTGCGCGCGCCGATGGAGCCAAGAACGGTTTCATCGGTGGCGTCACCCACAATCGCGTGCGTCACGCGGTCGGCGACATACTCGACGTTTTCCTCCTCGGTGTCCACCGCGAGCACCTCGCAGCCGAGCTTATAGAGTTCCGTAGCGACCGCGCGTCCAAAGCGCCCCATGCCGATGACCACAAAGGATTTCATATTGATTCCCTCACTATCCTACAATCAAGTGCGACTCGGGCAGACGAATGCGTGTGTCGCCCTTTTGCGCGCTGAGCAGCGCGAAACTGATGCTAAGCATCCCAATCCGACCGAAAAACATCAGTAGCATTAAGCAGATTTTTCCGGGTAGTAGCAAGAAGGGCGTCACACCCGTACTGAGTCCCACCGTACCCATCGCCGAAACCGCCTCAAACACCGTGTCGACAAGCGGCAGGTTTTGCGTGGACAGAATAATGGCAATGCAAGGGATCAGCACCAACAGGGAGAGCATCAGCACGGAAAAAGCCGAAAGTATCAGATGGCGGTTGATGCCGCGGCCAAATACGCGGATCTGCGTTCGACCACGAATCACCGCCAGCGGACCCAAGAACAAGACCGCCAATGTCACGGTCTTGATGCCGCCGGCCGTGGAACCGGGGGAACCGCCTATGAACATTAAGAAGATGGTGAGCAGTTTAGACGGCTCGGTGAGCGCCGCTTGCGGTACACTGCTGAAGCCCGCGGTTCGCGGCGTCACGGCCTGGAACGACGCTTCCAGCCACTGCTGCACTCCCTTGGTGTTGCCGATGGTTTGCGGGTTGCCACGCTCCCAAAGCCAATACAGCGCCGTGCCGCCGACAATCAGGATCAGCGTCGTTGTGATCACCACTTTGGAGTGTACACGCAGTTTGCGCCAACTGCGGTTGCGATAGACATCCTCCCAAACGAAAAAGCCGATGCCGCCGACAATGACCAGCGCCATGATGGTCACGAGTACGACGGGATCATGCGCATACAATGCCAGCGACGAGTCGGGCCGCAATGTACCCATGATGTCAAATCCCGCGTTACAAAACGCGGAAATCGAGTGGAACACACCGCGGTATAGACCGCCGAGGAAGCCAAAATCTGGCGCAAAGCGGATGGTCAGCAAAATGGCCCCGACGAACTCAAAAAAGATGGTGCCAAAGATGATGTGCCGAGCCAAACGAACCACACCGGAGATGTCCTTTAGATTGAAAGACTGTAGCGTAATCAATCGCTGCCGCAAACCGATTTTCCTGTTAAGTACCAACGAAAAAATGGTTGCCATGCTCATAAACCCGAGACCGCCGATCTGAATCATCGTGAGAATGACCACTTGCCCGAACGTACTCCAGTACGTGGCGGTGTCATGTACCACAAGACCCGTGACACAGGTGGCCGACGTGGCGGTAAACAGGCTTGTGATGAAGGGAGCACCGCCGGGGCCGCGCGTAGAGATAGGCAGGCACAGCAACAGCGTGCCCAACAAAATCACGCCGAGAAAACCCAGTGCCACCATCCGGGCCGGGTTAAAAATCGTTTTGACACGGCTGAGCACCGTCACATACCAGGGTATGATGACGTCCCTCCGCGTCTGCGTTTCGTTGTCCATGACAAATCTTCCACTCTCTCTGAGGATGCCTCTGAGGCCCATTGCTACCCGTCGGCGTATGAAAAAACATCCCCCGGCAAACTCCGGGTGTTCATTGTGACTCTACTGCAACAACCATTTGAGAACGTCTAGTGTATTGTCCATCTGAAGCGCCCGAGGCGTAAGCGGTTCTATAACACCCCGATCCCGAATCCCAGCAAAAAAGCGGCGTTCGGATTCGTAGCCCAACGCTTGAATCCTGGGCGCGTTTGTCAGCTCAACAAGCTGTGGGTATTCCTCCGACGGCGCAAAACCCAGGGTCTCCGGCGAAAGCAGTTTCACGTTTTGCAGGATTTCCTCAACCCGCTCTCCGTCGACGATATACAATGTTGTGTGGGCATCCCAAAAGGTTTGCTGGTAGCGGACAGCCATCGACGAGACCACCTCTTCCTGGTCACGGAAGGCAAAAACCTGGCCGTTAACGGTCAAGGTGCCGTCGCCATTGGCATCCACGCAAATTTCGGAAATCAACGTACTCAGATAGTCCAGTTCTAGTTTATGCGCCGAGGACTCGACGGCAAATGTGTAGGAGAAGTCCGGCGGGCGCCGATCCAGCAGCGTCATCACCGTGGACGTTACGGCAATACCTAAGACGATGGGGAGAATGATATGCCATTTATAGTAGTGCCAAAAGACATCCCAGAACCAAGGCCAAAAATCCTTCCAATTGCGCGGCATCGGCGGCTTGCGGTCTTTTGAGGGCTTAAGCT
>CAYWWF010000022.1:0-13515 GCA_964461745.1 uncultured Oscillospiraceae bacterium
ATAGAGAGACTTACTGCAACTGTAAGGGCGCGGAGACCGCCTGCATGTCGGCCTGGATGCCGAAGTAGGCGTCAAAGATGTCACGCGCAATCGGGGCCACGCGCGAACCCGAGCCGCCCTTTTCGATGACAACAGCCACGGCGATCTCCGGGTTGTCGTAGGGCGCGTAAGCGACAAACACGCCGTTGGCCGGGATGCCGTTTACGCTTATCTGCGCCGAACCCGTCTTGGCCGCTACAGCCACGGGATAGTTGCCGAAGGTTGACGCGGCCGTGCCGCCGGGTGCCGCCACCATACGCATCCCCCCTCGCACCACGTCGAGCGTGCTCGGTTGAAGTTCCAGCCGTCCCAGTACATCGCTCGGCGCGTCATAGAGGGTCTCCTCATAGTCAAACGACTTGACTGAGTTCAGCAACCGCGCGCGGTAATGTGTGCCGCCGTTGGCGATGGTGGCGATATAGTTGGCCAGTTGCAGGGGTGTCGTCTGGTTGTAACTTTGGCCGATGGCCGCCTGGATGACGTCGCCGCCGTTCCAGCGCTCGATGTTTTCATTTTGTTCGACATAGGCCGGACCCGCCAGGATGCCCTCGCGCTCCGGAATCTCGATGCCCGTAGGCTGACCCAGCCCAAGCTGGGTCGCGTAGTTGTTCATCTGATCGATGCCGGTCAGCCATCCGGCCTCATAAAAGAAATAGTTGCAGGAGACGCGCAGAGCGTTTGCGACATCCACGGAGCCATGCGTCGCACCCGAACTGCGGAATATCGCGCAAGAGGGGGTGTAGCTTGGCGCAAAGCGCATATAGCGGCCCCGGTCGACGACGGTGGTCTTGGGTGTGATGGTGCCGGTCTCCAGCGCCGCAATCGCGACGGCCATCTTAAACGTGGAACCGGGTTCATAACCCTGTACCGCGCGGTTTAAGAGCGGTTTCATCGGGTCGTCGCGGAGCTCGGAGAAATCTTGTTTAAACGTGCTCAGGGAATAGGTCGGGTAGCTGCCCATCGCGAGCACCGCGCCGGACTTTACATCGATTACAACCGCCGAGCCGCCCTCGGCCTGCCCACCCTCAAGTCGCGGGTTTTTTTGCCCCTCTTCACGCAGGCGCAAAACGTTGCGCTCCAAAATCTTCTCCACTTGTTCCTGCAAGCGGATGTCAACGGTGAGGTAGACGTTGTCGCCGGGTTCGGGGGGCGCGGATTTCAGTACGGCGGTCACCTTGCCGCCGACCGTTGTCTCCTCGGTGCGCGAGCCGCTTTGACCGCGCAGATAGTCTTCGAGCGCGCGCTCCAGCCCATCGATGCCGACGATTTCATCGGCGGTGTAGCCTTTTTCCTTGAAGGCATCGGCCTCTTCCTCGGGAATCTGCCCGACACGACCGAGCAAATGGGCCGCAAACTGCGTGCGGTATTCACGAATCGGGACAATGTCAATCAGTACACCCGGGAAATCTTGTTCGCGGATGCGCTGCACGAGATCGATGTCAACATCCGTCGCGCATTTGAACGGCGGCAGGTTGAAAAACAGCGTGCGCAGTTCGAGTTCATAGCGCACCGCGGCGATGCGCCAGGCGTCCTCGTCGGGATAGACTTCATCGATGTTGTAGAGCGCGCGCAATTCTTCCATGAGCTTCGCGGCCGTCAGCGTCTGCCACTGTTTCTTTTCGAGGTAGCGGTCGAGTCGGCTCAGGTCGCGCTCGGGCGCGTAAGTCGCGTAGGCAAACGGCGGCTGGGTGATCGGAAAGCTGTACTCCAGCGGGATGTTTTCCGCTTCGAGCAGAGCCGTAAGACGCAAGATCACATCGGCGGCGGTGCCTTTGTTTTGACTGTCGGCCTTTTGGAGGCGGTCAAGGTCGATGCGCACATCGTAACTCTGGCGGTTGACAACCAGCGGTCTGCCATAGCGGTCAAGAATTTCCCCGCGCGCGGCCGGTAAGCTCACCGTGCGCACAAGGCGGCGCTCGACCTGGCGCATGTTTTCATCGCCGTTTGTGATTTGTAGGTTATAGAGTCGTGCCGTCGCCAGCATCAAAAAGGCCGCCAGCACAAGCAGCAATACACTCAAACGAAGCAGATAGCGCAGACCGGTCATGGGGAACTCCTTTCCTCTCTAAGAAACCATCGCAATCCAATCGTTGTGAAGGAGGATTCATTCCGCCGCAACAACATCACTGTTCCAAATCCTCTAAAAACCGCAGTTTTTAGAGGAAATAAGATTACTCCTCAACTTCCGGCTCCGGCGCCCAATGGTGGTGGTTTGCGTTGAGCGGGAACCAGATCAAGGGCAGGAAAAGCAGGGACGCCGCAATCTCCGGAAGCGCCACCGCCGCGAAGTCCGGCAGTCCGGCACGGCCCGGAATGATGAAAAAGAACAAAAAGTAAAGGATGTTGCCGAGCGTATGGGCGATGAACGCCCAAAGCAGCGTCGACCAGAACACCTTCTTAAACAGATAGTCCGACAGCAGGCCGATGCCGAGTCCAAGGCCCAGAAAGCAGAGCCCAAAAAACACACCAAGCGACGCGCCCGCCGTATCGGCGCAGAGTCCGGCCAAAGCGCCGAACACACCGCCGGCCACCCCGCCCTCCAGCACCGCGACGGTCGCGACAAACAGCGGGTAGAGGTTCGGGTGTACGCCGAACAGGCTCAGGCGCAGCATGACGGTGTTCTGCACGAGCACAAGAAGCAACAGGCTCAACGCGTACAGGCCGTATTTCCAGACACGGTCATAGTTCATGAGGCCACCCCGTAGAAATTGGAGGAAACCCGCTTCACTTTTGTTGTATTTCCCCCGCCTGCGGCGGGGGAAATACAACAAAAGAAAAAAGTCTCACAGAGTTTTCCGCAAAAGCGGAAAATAAAGATAAATCGTTTTTCCGGCGACATGCGCGGCGGAAAAACACCTTAACCCACCGCAGTGTTCCGGCCCGCAGGCCGGTGCCTCCTTATCGAAAAAACCAGCAAAGCGTTTTTTCGATAATTTAGTTGCTTATGTCAAAACTCTTAATCACAAACACTTGCTTGAGGCGCGTCAAATCCACCGACGGCTGGATCAGCGCGAAGGCCGAAAGCCCGGTCTCTTCGGTGTAGACGCCCTGCACCGTCCCGATGACGAGATCGCGCGGATAGACGCCGCCGATGCCTGACGTGAGAATCAAATCGCCGGATTTGAGGTTCGTCTCTTTCTGGAGATAGCTCAAACGCAGCACATTCTGGCGCATGAGGTCAAACTCGCCCTCGGCCACGCCGGACTCATTGGCGCGAAACGCGTAAGCGCCGACTTCCATATCGGTGTCGATCAGTGTGGTGATCGTACACCAGTTGGAACCCACTTCGGTGACCAGACCGACGAGGCAACCTTCTTCGTTGATTACACTGTTTTTGACCTGAATGCCGTCTTCCGCGCCTTTGTCGATCGTAAACGACGAGGCCCAGTTCGAGGGATTGCGAGCGGTGACCAGCGCCGACTCGTAAACGAAGTCCCTGTGTCGTTCAGACAAGCCGAGCAGGCGACGCAGCCGTTCGTTTTCCTCGATGGCCGCCTCGCTGTCGCGCACCGCCGCTTCCATTTCGGCGATTTGTTTCCGCAATTTCTCGTTTTCGGCTTCCAGCAGGTCGTACTGATAGACAGAGCCGTGCCATGAGGTCCAGCCGTCGGCCAGCCCCGTAAAAGCTGTCTGAAAGGGCTTGGACACAACGCCGAGCACATTGGCAATCGGCGAGGCACGGCCACCGGTCAGCGAGGTCAAAACCGCCAGCAAAACAATCAACGCCACGGCCAGCAGCGAGAAAAACAAACCCTTGTGTGAGAGTAGATACCGCAAACGCATTCCTTCCCTTTACTGTGGGTGTTGAATTGTCAAAACTCCGCAACTTTTCTCCCGTAAAACCCCATTATTTTTTTGGGAATTCATTTTCCGGAAAAAAACCGCTGACCCATTCTAATGAAAAATCTCAATTTTTCATTAGAACCCCTGTACGCCCATCGCCCGCAGCATCCGCCCGAACAGACAGAGCGGAAGCCCCATGACGTTGTAATAGTCCCCGCAAATCGAGGCGACCAGCAGCGCGCCGCGCGCCTGGATGCCGTAGGCCCCAGCTTTGTCAAGCGGCTCCCCGGTCTCGACGTAGGCGTCGATTTCTTCCGCGGAGAGCGTACGGAATGTGACCTTTGTGACTTCGTACGCACCGATGAAGTCCCGGCTGACGGAAGTGACGGGAGCTGTCGCGGCCCCGGGATGCAGCTCCGCAGAAGCCGCGCTTTCGAGCGTAGCCGGAATGCCGGAGACATCCGGCGCATTGAGCGCCATGGGAATGGGCTGGTGGGGCACACCCTCAGCCAAGACGGGAGCGCCCATCCCATACCGCAGGGTGAGGCCCGTATAGACCTCGTGCGTGCGGCCCGAGAGGCGCTTCAGCATCGCGCGGGCATCCTCGGCGTCCCGCGGTTTGCCGAGCAGGACTCCGTCGAGAAAGACCATCGTATCGGCGGCCAAAACGAGATCCCCCGGAGGGCTCTCGGCGGCCACCGCGCGCGCCTTTTGCTCCGAGAGACGCAGCACAGCCTCTTCCGGTCGCCAGTGCGGATGTATCACTTCGTCGGTCTCCGACGTGCGCACGACAAAGTCCAGGAGGACATAAGAGAGCAGTTC
Source organism: uncultured Oscillospiraceae bacterium (assembly GCA_964461745.1). Lineage (GTDB taxonomy): Bacteria > Bacillota > Clostridia > Oscillospirales > UBA929 > JAVBPF01. The sequence goes on from CAYWWF010000022.1 coordinate 4,645, forward strand.
GCGCCGTCGGGGCGAGGCGGAAGCCAGAATAAACATAGGCAAACTCCTCATAGGTATTCGTCTTTTGATACGACGCCGGTGTCTCGTGCCTATCGGCCCGTTGAGCCGAAACCGCCCACACCGCGCTCCGTGTCCGGTAATGCGTCAACCTCAACCGGTTGCGCGCGCGCAACCGGCAACAGCATGAGCTGGGCGATGCGGTCGCCGGGCTCTATTCCATAGGGCGTGTCGCCGTGGTGGATGAGTCCAACACAGATCTCGCCCCGGTAATCGGCGTCGATGACGCCGACGGAATTGACCAGTGTGATGCCTTGGGAAAACGCCAAACCACTGCGCGCACAGAGCAGCAACACCCACTCGGGGGAAGGGGGGGCCGCCGACAGGCCGGTGGGGACGGAGACCCGCGCGCCAGGCTCTAAGACAAGCGGCGCGTCCAGGCAGGCAAACAGATCCATAGCCGCCGCGCCCTCGGTGGCGTAGCGCGGTAGAACGGCCTCGGGTCTCAGTTTGCGGATGTAGAGCTTCACGGGCATGGTTTTTTGTCTCCTTCGGGTGTATCCGTATCAGTGGTTCTTCTTCAGTCGGTTGAGCTCCCGGCGCATCTCGGCGGTTTCGGCCTTCATCCGGGCCGACTCGTCCAAAAACGCCTTGAGTTGCTCGCGCAGATTTTCCACTGTGTCCTGCGATTTTAGAAGCTCATCGGCCAGTTGGATCGCGGCCAATACGGCCGTATGCGTCGCCGAGCCGCGAACCGTCTCGGAGATCCTTGCGATCTCCAGATCCACCCGGGAAGCCACGCGGGCCATATACTCTTCCGACTCATCGGCCACCAGCGTATACGGTTGGCCGTCGATGTGCACCACCAGACGATTTTTCATGGGGCCTACCTCCTCGGACGCGTTCCTTGCGGGCGCTGTACGCGGTGTCAGCGGGCACCGGGATAGGTGCCCAGTTTTTCGCCGGAATGTGGCTTTATGTAACGCCGGTTGGCGAAAAAAACGCTTCGCTGGTTTTTCGACAAGGATGGACACCGCCCTGCGGGCTGGGTCACAGATTTCCTGAGGAAAATCTGTGGGTTATGGTGTTTATCCGGTGCGCATGTCCCCGGATAAACGATTAAACTTTATTTCCTGCCTGCGGCAGGAAACTCTGCGAGGCTTTGTCCGCGATCTGCGCAAGCGCGTATCCGCGCTCATTATATCACACTTGAGAAGAATGTAAAACAAAAGCATCGAAACAATCGATGAAAATTTGGAAACGAAGGGGCGGTAGGAACAGATAACAGATGATCAAAGGGGCAGCCCGATCAGCCGCCCCAGCATCGTCTGTTTCCCGTCTTTTTACCCTTCTATCTCCAGCGCCGCAATGAGCACCTGTACACAAGCGTCCAGGTCACCCCTGTCCATGAGTCCCAGCGGTGTGTCCAAATGACGCACGGGCAGGCTCAGACCGCCGGTGCGCAAGCCGCCGGCCTCGCTGTGCAGTGTGCGCGTCTCGCGGATGCCCGAGACTGTGTCGGCTTGGAGGGGCACATTCAGCCGCGACGCCGCCGCGCGCAACCAAGAGACCACGGCCGCGTGGGCGACATAGTTCTGATCCATCAGTTTGAGCGCCGGGCCGCCACCCAGACGCAGCGACGGCGCGGCGGCCCCCGCCCCATCGTCGGTGGGCGCCACGTCCACACCCAGCACATATGTCGGGCTCAACGCCCGCGCGGCGATGCCCGCACCGCGACCGCCCAAGCTCTCTTGCGCCGTAAAGACAAAATAGACATCATAGTCTGGGCTTACACGCCTTTGGGCCCGCCGCGCCGACAGCAAAGCCAGCGTCAAGACCAATGCCGCGCAACCCAAGCGGTTGTGCAGTTGCGGGGCCAGTACGCGGCGCTCAAAAAACACCGGTTCCCCAAAGGGCACCGCGCGCAGACCCGTGGACACTAGGCTACGCGTCTCCTCGGCGCTCTGCGTACCGATGTCTATATAAGAAGCACTTTGTGTCGCTCCTTCCGCCGCGGCAGTTTTTTCAGAGGCGATGACCCCGCGGCGGCCATTTTGCAGCAGCACCGGCGTACCCGGTGGTGGGCTGTTTTTCTGCCCGAGCGGCGCAAAACGTACATAGCCTTGTTCGTCTACCGCCGTAACCGCCAAGCCCGGCGTATCCATGTGGGCGCAAAGCATCACGCGCGGGCCGCCGCCGCCAAGATGGGCGATGAAGTTGCCGAAGCTGTCGCAACCCATATCCGTGACATAGGGCGCGCAAATGCGAGACAGCAGCGCGGCGACCTCGCCTTCCTCGCCGGGCGTGCCGTGGCAAGCCACGAGCTGAGTGAGAAGCGCGCGGGGCTCCGGCGGTGTCATGCCGGGAGTCTGATAGGGGGTGTTCATGAAAGCACCTCTCTTTGATCGGGGCAAGCCTCTTCATAGAAGGCTTTGAGCAGCAACAGCATATTCTCAAAATCTCGCACACAGCCCACCGACACAGGGCTGTGCAGATAGCGCACAGGCGCCGCGAGCGCCACCGTTGGAACACTTTGCAGCCGTGTGTGGATCGCGCCCGCGTCTGTGCCGCCGACGTAGGCCTCCTTGGTCTGCCAGGGTATGCCTCTCGCCTCGCAGAGCGACACCATCCGGCGCACACCCAGGGGGTCATAGAGCGTGCTGGGGTCAAAGACCGGCAACACCAAGCCTTGCCCTAAGCGACAAACTTGCTCGTGCGGCTTCATATCGGGTCGGTCGGCGGCGGTCGTGGACTCAACCACAAGAGCAAACGAAGGCTCTACGGTCTCGGTGGCGCTGCCCGCGCCGCGCGCTCCGGCCTCTTCCTGAATCGTGAAAACCGTCCAACTGTCGTGCTTCGGGCGTGTGCCGGTGAGCAAAGAGACCAGCAGCGCGCAACCCAGACGGTCATCGAGCGCGCGCGCTTTGAAACAACCGTCGCCAAACGGCGCGGGCTCGGTGTCAAACACACAGGTGTCCCCAAGGGCGACAAGCGTTTCGGCCTCAGCGGCATCCCGCGCGCCGATGTCGATGCGCAAATCGCGCAACGGCGGGATTTCGTTTTTTTCACTTTTTCCAAGCAGATGGTTGGCCTTGAGGCCAATGACGCCGAGCAAGCCCTTTGGCCCTACGCGCACGCGGCGTCCGAGCAGCACACGGCGGTCAAGTCCGCCGACAACGCCAAAGCGCAAAGCTCCTTCGGAGGTGATGGACTTCACGATCAGCCCAACTTCGTCCATGTGCGCGCAAAGCATGTGAGGCCGCGCGTTCGACGGCGCGCGTCCTTTTTGAAACACATAGAGATTGCCCAAGGCGTCGACTTTGAGTTCGTCGGCGTGCGGGGCCACGAGTTCCCGTATGGCTTCACGGACGGGGGCCTCATCGCCGGAGACACCCGGAATCGCGCAGAGGCGGGTGAGTAAAGGTAGGAGCATAGAAGCCTCCTTCGCGGCGCTGCGCGCCAATTATGATATCGTAGGGAGCGACGACCTCGTCGCTCGTCTAAACGCCCTCGTCGCTCCGAAACGTTTTTACGGGTCGATATGGGCCTCGTCCCCTACAACGTAAACTCTCGCAAAAACGAATGAAGCAGCGTGGCCGTGTCCTCCATGTCTTGCAGGCAGGCGGCCTCGACGGGTGTGTGCATGTATTTCAGCGGAACGGACAGAATCGCGCAGGGGATGCCGCGCCGCGCAGTTTGCGCGGCCCAGGCGTTTGTGCCGGTGTTGCCCTCCATGACTTCAATCTGATGCGGCAGATGCAATGCGCGCGCGCGGGTCTTCAGCGCGTCTACGTAGGGCCGGTGACAGTTTGGCCCGACACCGATGCAAGGTCCCCCGCCGAGGGGATAGCTGCGGTCGCTTTTCTCGTCGGGCGTGTGCCCGTAAGTCACGTCCACGACGACGCAAGCGTCGACGGGGGTCGCACCGACCGCCGCGCGCAAACCGTGGTGGCCGAGCTCCTCCTGAACACTCGCGCAGAACAGTAGCCGCACAGGCGGCTTCTCATTCTCAAACTTCTCAAGCGTCATCAGCAGCACCGCGACGCCGACAAGGTTGTCAAGCCCCTGTCCGGTGACTTGTCCCGCACCGAGCCGCGCGGGCGCGGCGGGCAACACCGCCGGGGTGCCGAGAGGGATACGTGTCCGAGCCGTTTCCGCGTCAAGACCGACGTCGACATAAATATCCTCCAACGAAACCGGATGATCCGTGTCACCGTCCTTTTGCACATGCGGCGGCAGCGTCGCGATGACCCCACACAGCGGTTCCTCGGTCAACACGCGCACTTCCTGCCCAAGCAGCAGACGCTTGTCCACGCCGCCGAGCGCGCGCACGCGCAGGTAGCCGTCCGTGTGGCCGCTCACCATGAGTCCGACGGTGTCGAGATGGGCGTCGAGCAGCACCGTCGGCGCGCCCGGAGCCTCCGAGGGTACTTCGCCCCAGACGTTGCCGAGGGCGTCGGTGTACACCCGAGGAGCCAAGGGGGCTAGGCGCTCTAGGAGCCGAGTCGCCCGCGCGGACTCAAATCCCGCCGGTGCGTCGGCTCCGGCGAGATGCGCAAGCAAAGAGAGGATGTCCATAGGGGGGCCTCCTTGAAAGATGACGTACGATCACACATCGTGTAGCATTGCGCGATTTGTATCACGTCTTGTGTGGCACGGCACATGACACCAGTCCGATGTGTAAATTCCTGTGTCTATTTTACTCCGCGTGCTGACTGGCCGCCTCGCGCACGAGACTTCGGAAATGCTCCCCGCGCGCCGCGAAGTTCGGGTACTGGTCAAACGAAGCGCAGGCCGGAGACAGAAGCACCGTATCCCCAGGCTCCGCTTCTTCCAGCGCGAGTTGCAGCGCCACATCGAGCGTCCCCGCGTCGAGGATGCGCGGCGGGTTCGGGTGCGCCTCCACCGCGCGGCGAATCAGCGGGGCGGTCACGCCGATCAGAAGCAGCAGTTTAACATGCTCCGCGGCGACTTCTCCGAGCAGATCGAACGGCACCTTTTTGTCGTAGCCGCCCGCAATGAGAATCACCTTGTCGGCGAAGGAGCGCAAGCCCGCGAGTGTACGCGTCGGCGTGGAGGCAATCGAGTCGTTAACAAAGTGTACGCCATCCACGTCGGGCAGACGCTCGAGCCGATGGGGCACACCGGGAAAATCCCGCGCGACGGCGGCCATGTCTGAGCTGGACACCTCGTCGCGTACGGCGGCAAACGCCGCCATCATATTCTCTACATTGTGGCGCCCGGGTATGCGGATCTCCGCGAGCGGCACGATGACTTCCGGCGGCGTCTCCGCGTCACAGCGGACAATGCAGTCATTTTGTACCGTAAAACACGACGCCATACCCGACGCCCGGCAGATGTCACGCGTCCAGCCGAAGGCGCTTTTCCGACTCCGGGCGTCTTGGGAAAGCTTACAGGCCACGGGGCAGCCCGCGTTGAAGATGAAATCGTCGGACGCCTGTTGGTAACGGAAGATCGCCGCTTTGGCCTGTACGTATTCGTCCATGTCACGGTGGATGTCCAGGTGGTTCGGCGTCACGTTTGTCAGTACGGCCACTCGGGGACTGTGTGTCATGTCCATCAGTTGAAACGACGACAGCTCTACAACGGCCCGGTCAGTGGGGCCCATCTGCGGGATATCGCAGAGCAGCGGGTGTCCGATGTTCCCGCCGAGAAAGACGCGGTGCCCGGCCTTTTGCAGCAGGGCCGCGATCAGTGACGTTGTCGTGGTCTTACCGTCGCTGCCGGTCACGGCGTAGATCGGGCAGGGGCAGAGCTGAAAAAAGCTGTCCATCTCGGAGGTGATCGGAATGCCCTGAGCGCGCGCGCGCGCAAGCTCCGGACGATCCGGATGCAATCCCGGCGAGCGGAAAATCAGGTCGCCGTGAAGCGTCTCGGGGTAATCTTCCCCGCAGCAAAATGTGACGCCTGGGATCACCGGTGCTGTGTCGGCTGTCACGTCTGACGCTGCGTCCGTCGGCGGGCAAAGCGCGCCGAACGCGCCGTCCCGCCAGAGCGCGGCGGCGGGCTTTTTGTCACAGACCGTGACAGTGGCCCCGGCCTCAAGCAGCGGGCGCAACAAGGGCCGGTGGCTCACGCCAAAGCCAAGCAAGGTAATGGATTTCCCCCTGAGGGATCCCCAAAAGCTGTCCCAAGTCATCGACAAACCCCCTGTGGTTGTATATTTGGATTTTGTATCCCCCCGCCTTCGGCGGGGGGATACAAAATATGGGCCATCAAATTATAAACCTTTGTGGGGGAAAAGGCAACGGAAGCTTGACGGTTTTTGGCGGGCGGACTCACAGTGTCTCGTCGCTTGGTTCACAAGCTATCGGCAGCGCCAGAAGGGTTTGGAAGCGCTGTAGGGGCACAAGCAAGCAAACAAGGCCCGAGGAATACAAAAGAGGCCACACCGCTTCCCCAAGCGATGGCGCGGAAACAAGATTGAAGAATAAAATCCAAGTAAAGCTGCTTTGCAACGAGTCAATCGTGGGCGGAGCAACGAGATAGACAACAAAGGGGATGAGAAGTTGAACGGTCGTGAGTCCGACGCAGACAAACCCGAGTGCGGTAAAAAACCGGAGGCCGTTTCTCGGGCCCATTGCCCCGGACAGCACCCCGCGCCGCAAAGTTTTGAGGACACGCAGCAGGGATATGACGAACAAGACGTAAAGAATCTGGACTAGAATCGTTCGGATTAGGATGGGAACGTATATAGCCTCACGTGCCGGGGTGCCGAGCACAAGGATCGTATTGACTGCGTCCATTATCCCCAAAAACACCAACTGGAGGATGGCGTACAGCTTCAAAAGCATGAGCCCGGGGCGCAGGGAGGTCGGCGGCTTTTTCGCCCTTACCGAGAAAACAATCAGCCCAAGCGCCACGACGGGCAGAAGCGGCAGCAGTGCCGTAAGACTAGACGTGAAATTCATAAAGAAAGAGAAAAAATTGTACTGCACGATTCTGATCCACAAATCGAAGATGCTTCGAAGTATGGATGGCACGCTGAGCAAAATCACCCCCACCAAAAACAAGGGGCTGTTCACCACATGATAAAACCGCGCGACAAAAGCCCCAGGTTCCAGCGCGGGCTCGGCGTCAGGCGCAGCGGTGGGCGCAGCGTCGGCGGCGGGCGCGTCGGTTTTGGGTGCTGGCATCCGTATGCCGCAGACCTCGCAGTGCGTGAGATCGTCCGATTGGCTGTTGCGACATCGCGGACAGATCATGGAAACCCCCTCCTTACCTGTATCATTCGGACATCCCATAGCAGCGAAGTCAAAAGCCGCCCAAATGGATCACAGTGCCTCACCGCTTGGTTCACAAGCTATCGGCAGCGCCAGAAGTGTTTGAAAGCGGCGCAGGGACGCAATCAGACAGACAAGGCCGCCATAGTACATGAGCGTATACAAAACCTCTTCAAGCTGCGGTGGCAAGACGAGGTCAAGCAGTATCAACAGTTGGTAGTTGTCTTGCGTCATTTTTCCGCCGACGAAGAACCCGAAGTAGACAACCGAGGCAAGCGTATAGAGCACCGTCACCCCCGCGACGATGTAACTGAGCACGGAAAAAAACTTTACGCCGATCAACGGCCGCATTTCGTCCGACAGCACCCCGCGCCGCAAACGTTTGAGGACACGCAGCAGACTTGCAATGATAAAGATGTAAAGAATCTGGGAAAGAATCGAACGTATGAACATCGGAACGTATATCGGCGAAGTTGACCAGGTGTCTATCCATAACCACGCACTGATCAGGTCCATGAGCCCCAAAAACACCAACTGGAGGATGGCGTACAAACTGAGCAGCGAAAGCCCGAGGCCGAGCGTGGCACGAGGCTTTCCTGTCTTAGCCGCGAAAACAATCACCCAAAGCGCAATCACAAGCAAAGTCGGCATCAGAGACATAAAGCCGGACAGCATGTCGAGATAAAAGGGCGAAAAACTCACGTACAGCAAGGCTCTGACAGAGGAAATGAAGGCGGGAATGCTCTTATACAGCGACGGCACGCTGAGCAAAATCACCCCCACCAAAAACAAGGGGCTGTTCACCACACGGTAAAACTGCGCGGCAAAGGCCCCAGGTTCCTGCGCGGGCTTGGCAGCGGGCGCAGGAACCTCGGGTTCCATATGGTTGCCGCAGGCCTCACAGTGTGTGAGATCGTCTGTTTGGCTGTTGCGACATCGCGGACAGATCATACAAGCCCCTCCTTGTTGTAAAATCAAAGGGGACTTTCGCCCCTGAGAAGCGAAAACCCCCTGTGTGCTCTTCTATTAACTTTGGGTTTGCGGCACGGCGACGCTGACGCTGATCATGTTTTCCCCACCGAACTGCTCGTCGATGTCGATGAAGTAGTCCACCTCAATGCGCCCACCGGTATCCGATAGTTTTGTACTGACCTTGCTCGCGTTGACGCCAACGGTCAGCGCCCCTTCGCTCATGTCGTAGTACGACAGGTGCCGGCGGCCCTTTTCAAAGACCATGTGCGACGACACAGCCCCTACGCGCGACAACGACACACGCCCGTTTCCAACCCTAAGTGTCGTCGTGGTCCCCGACAAGCCCGTAAGCTCACTCTCCTGATAGGTGATCAGATAGTCTGAGCCAACACGGGAGAGATGACCGGGAGTGATGAGTTCAATGGTGTTTTCGGCGTTGTCTTCGGGCACAAATTGGCGGCCCTGTATCGTAAGGATGACGGATTTGTCCATACGCAACCCAGTCTCCGGCGAAACAAAGAATTGAGGCAGCAAGAAGCTTTGCGCGCTTGAACACATAAAACGCTCTGGGTCGCCCGTCGCCGGAGGGCACCCATTGAAGACATGCGATAGCACGTCAAAACGCAAACGCAACCCTTGTGCCATGGCTATCATATTA
>CAYWWF010000023.1:0-7277 GCA_964461745.1 uncultured Oscillospiraceae bacterium
ATGTTGCGCGCGAGGCGCACACGGGTGCTCACGGCAATGTCGTCGTGACGGAGAGCACTCATTGAGATCCCTCCTGTTCCAGCGTTCGAATTTGATCGCGCAGTTCGGCGGCTTTTTCAAAGTTTTGATCTTTGATACAGCTTTGCAGTTCCTCCCGCAGTTGTTCCAGTGCGCGGCGGCGCCGCAGTTCTTGAGACGCGCCGCGGGGGATGCGTCCGGTATGTATGGCTTTTCCATACATCCGCTGTACATAGGGTGTAAAGACTTGAGAAAAAAACGAATAGCATTCGGCGCAACCGGCTTGCCCGCGCTGAGAGATATCTGCGAGGCGACTACCGCAGCCCGGGCATCCGCTTACTTCCACGGGATTTTGAGCGGGCTTGGGGCTGACAAGCTCCGAAAGAATCAAAGGCATCGGGAATAGAGTCTCTTGGCTTTCACTCCAGGGATCCAAGCCCGGAAGAACTTGCGCAGCACACGAGGCACAAAGATGGTGTTGTTCGGTTTCGCCGTTGACGGTAATGCGATAGTGTCGCACGGCTTCGTTTAATCCACACTGTTCACACAACATAAAGAAAAACCTCCTCGAAAAACACACATACATTCAAATGTGTAAGCAATCCGTCCCGCTGGTAGCCCACGCATGTCAATTGTTGTGTAAGCGGATTCATTCCGCCGCAACAACACCCTTGTTTCCATCTCTTTGAAAATCGCTATTTTTAGAGAGACCAATATCATTTATACGCACTGCAAGAGGCATTGCTTCAAAATTGCGGCGCGCAACGCGTCGCGTTTTTCGACAGGGGCCGCACGGAGAGCGGTATCACTTGTGGCAGCGGACATAAGTTGGGCTGCGTGGGGGGCAATTGCACCGCAGGAGAGTAAATTGTTCAGAACGGCACGGGCCGATCCGGCGTCAAGCTCGGCTCCAATGCCGTTTACCGTATGCATCAGCAGAGCCGAGGGGTCGGGACGCACACGGGTGATGCGAATGTATCCGCCGCCGCCACGGCGGCTTTCGACAATAAAGCCGCTTTCAGGGGTGAAACGGGTGGTGAGTACATAGTTGATCTGGCTCGGAACGCAGGAAAAGCGTTCGGCCAAATCATTGCGGCTCAGCATGGCCTCGCCACCGGCCTCGGTTACGGCACGGCGCAGGAATTCAGCAATGAGTTCACTGACGGTGGGCATGGGGTCACCTGCCTTTGACCTTATCTGTCTTTGACTTTTGTTGACCTACATGGGTATCATACGCAAAGGCTGGGAAGAAAGCAATGGCGAATTTGATCTTTCCTGACCAATTAAAAGTTGCTATTGTTTATTTTCTTCCCATTGCTTTTGTTTTCTTTTGTTTTCATTTGTTTTCTCGATTTTAACTCCTGTATCCATCGAGGCGCGCGGTGCATGTGGCGCCGAGGAGGGGGTCAGAGAGACGACAGGGAAACCCTCTGCGGTCTCCAGTTGAAATGGGTCACGCCGTCTGGGCATGGTGTCCCTCCTTCCTTTTTTCTTTCCCCCGTCTTCGGCGGGGGAAAGAAAAACAAGAATACCCATAGCATCATTCATCAGCTTCAGTATCGCCCGTTTGCAGGGGAAACATACCAGAGGTAGCACGGATAAAAAACCGGCGCGGGCGTCCCAAAGGAGCCCGCGCCGGAAGTGTGGTTTGTACAATTTCAGGGAAACGTGTAACGACTTGACATCTGGGATTATGTAGACTACACTTGGTTTTGACAAAGGGTAGCCAGGGACGGTTCGCCACAACCTCCGAAAGGGGGTGAGGCTTTGTCTACATATGAGGCGTTAACGCTCATGATCGCGTTTGCGGTACTGATTGTTATGCTGATGAAAGACAAAAAGAAGTAACCGCCCCTCGTCTAAAGTTGCGGTCACTTCTTTTTGAAGAATCAAACTTTGGGCGAACCGTTCTAAGCGGTACTGCCCTCTGTTTCCATATTACTACGATGCCTGTGCCCTGTCAAGACACCCTTCCCACCAATCTTCCATGAATGCGTCGACGGGATCAGATCTGCATATTGAAACCCGTTCCGGAGGGGTGATTTTTGAGGTTTTTCAGGGCAGGATGAAACGACTTGACATCTGATAGCTTGTGGACTACACTTGGTTTTAACAGAGGGTAGCCAGGGACGGTTTGCCACAACCTCCGAAAGGGGGTGAGGCTTTGTCTACATATGAAGCGTTGACGTTGATGATCGCTTTCGCGGCGTTGATCGTGATGCTGATAAAAGACAGAGAAAAATAACCGCCCCTCGTCCAAAGGTAGACGGTTATTTCTCATAACCACTAACCAGGGCGAACCGTTCTAAACGGTACTGCCCTCTGTTTCCATATTACTACTATGCCTATGCCCTGTCAAGATACCCATAAGAATACTCTTGTTTTAACCCCCGCCTGCGGCGGGGGTTAAAAATCAGACTGTCAAAAAAGCCTCGCAGAGTTTTTCGCCTTTGGAAGAAAATAGTGTTTCATTGTTTTTCCGGGGACATGTTCATCGGAAAAACACGACAACTCATCGATTTTCCTCAGAAAATCGATGTTTCCGGCCCGCAGGCCGGAGCCAAACTTGTCAAAGAATCCAGCAAAGCGATTCTTTGACAACCATGTTTTACCCCCCCCCGCCTGCGGCGGGGGTTAAAAATGCTTACATCAGCCTTGCGCGCGGACTTTTTTGAGTTTTGCGAAGCGGGGCAGACCATTTTCCTTGATTTGCAGCGTCTCGCCCTGAATCAGCGGCAGCGCGTAGTCCACAAACGGTTGGAGGACGCCATTGCCGGCTTCGTTGATCCACTCGCGCGGGACTTTCTTTTCATGGTTGGCCACATCTGCCAAGTCAAAGAGCTTGACTTTGCATTGATAGAGACCGTCTTCCATGATGCGCTCAAAACCGACCATCTTGTCGGTCTGCCCGGCCACGGCGTAAGTGACGGCGGCCCGGGCGCTCTCAAGAGCCTCCCCAATGTCGGTGGAAGAGGCGCAGTGGGACGCGCAACGCTGGAGCAGGGACAGCTCGATGCCGCGGACTTTGGCTTTCGTGCGCTTTTTGACTTCGTTGGCCAGATAGGCGGCGAGTCCCCCAAGTTGCGCGTGGCCGAAAGAGTCGCGGCTGTCGGCCATGTCGGAGCCATACTCGGAGATGAAGCGACCGTCTTTGTCATGGATGCCTTCGGAGACGGCCACGACGGCCTTGTTCTGCGCTTTATAAACCTTCTCAACATCGGAGAGGAAGGTCTCAAGGTCAAAGTCGGTTTCCGGCAGATAGATGAGGTCAGGGCCCGCGCCCGCGTGTACGGCCAGCGCGGCGGCGGCGGTCAGCCAGCCGGCGTGGCGGCCCATAATCTCAATGACGGTAATCATACCGGTGTCGTAGACGCGCGCGTCGAGACAGACTTCCATGCAGGAGGTGGCTATGTACTTGGCGGCGCTGCCAAAACCCGGGCAGTGGTCGGTGCCGAAGAGGTCGTTGTCGATGGTTTTGGGTACACCCATTACGCGGCACTCGTAACCAACGCGCTGCATGTACTTGCTGATTTTATTGCAGGTGTCCATGCTGTCGTTGCCGCCGTTGTAGAAGAAGTAACGGACATCGTACTTCTTGAAGATTTCCAAAATGCGCTTGTAATCGGTGTCGTCGACATCGGGATCCTTGATCTTATAACGGCAGGAACCCAGGGCCGAAGAGGGGGTAAACTGCATGAGCTGCAATTCAGTGGGGTCTTCTTCGCGCATATCATACAGAACGTCGTTGAGCACGCCCAAAATGCCGTGCGCCGCGCCGTAGACGTTCGTGATGCATTCGCTTTCCAGCGCCGCCTGAATGACGCCTTGGGCACTGGCGTTGATGACGGACGTCGGGCCGCCGGACTGACCGAAAATACAAGCTCCTTTGAGTTGACTCATAGTACATCCTCCTGTTTTGCTTTTAGATTCTGTTCCCCCGCCGAAGGCGGGGAACAAAAAAGGTTTCTCCCTCCGAATGCGGGCGCAGAGTACAAGGTTCCCCGGCGTAGGCGGGAGGGAAGAAATTTTTAACACGCAGAAGTAATATACCATAAAAAAGGTCGAAAAGTCAAAGGGCAAACTTGGGTAGTCGACTGTATAGGTCTCCCCCGACGATAGTGAGGGAGAAGTACAATCGTACCGGGGGATTCCAAATACTATAGCGGCAGCTTTACCGTTACCCTTGTTCCTTTTTCCGGCTCACTTTCTAATTCAACCGTGCCGCCGTGAGACTGCGCGATGTGTTTGACAATTGAGAGTCCGAGGCCCGTGCCGCCAGTTTTCTTCGATCGGGATTTGTCGACTCGGAAAAAGCGTTCAAACACACGCTCGTGGTATGCCTTTGGGATACCACAGCCCGTATCGGACACGGTGAGTATACAGAATCTGCCTTCTTTGGATACCGCAACGTCCACGCGTCCGCCCGGGCGGTTGTATTTGATGGCGTTGTCGATGAGGTTTAAGAGCAGTTCATAAGCCATCTCAGCGTGGACATGCGCCTGGCAAGACTCTCCGCTGACCAAAAGTGCTATGCCGTTTTCGGTAGCTTTCCCGGTGAAACTGTCGGCAACTTCGCGCGAAAGAGTCAACAGATCCACGTCCGAGCGAAGGTCGTTTTCTCTGGTTTCATCGAGCCGGGAGATCATCAAAATGTCGTCGATGAGTTTTATGAGCCGTGCGGCCTCTTCGTGGATTTTCGCGGAAAAGTTCACGGCGTCCTCAGGTTTGGGTATCCCAGAGGCGATGATTTCAGCGTAACCGGAAATGGTCGTCAGTGGAGTCTTCAGTTCATGGGAAACATTCGCGGAAAACTCCCGGCGCACCTTTTCGGCTTCCATCTTCTCCGTGATGTCGAGCGTGAGGATCATCACGCCCAGGCGAGAAGAGGAGAAGAACAACTGGTGACAGCGTTCGTCGGATGTAAGCATCATATCCGCGTGCTGGCCCTCAAGCGCCGATTTGACACATTGATGGACCTCCGCTTGACGTGTAAGTGTCCAGATGCTTTTGCCTTCACAGTCCGACGGCGCGCCAAACAGCGCGCGCGCACTGTCGTTGATCGAGAGGATAACACCGGCAGTATCCATCAGAACAAGGCCCTCTTTCATCTCGGCCGTCAGCGTTTGGATGGTATCCGCGCGGTCTTTTAAAGTTTGCATTTGGCTGCGAATGCGCTCGGCCTGCGATTTGATTTTCCGGAAGAAGGGTGACAGCTCGTCGTAAACCGACGGCGGGTCATCATCCAAATCGATTTGGTTGATCGGATCGACGATGCTTCGTGTAAGTCGGCGCGCCAAGACATGGCTGAGCAGCATCAGGCCCAAAATGATGAGGATGATCAGCGGCATCGCCGAAAGAAGCACGCGGACAATGCTGCCGTACGTTCGGCTCAGACGCAAAACGGAGCCGTCGGAGAGTTTTACGGCGGCGTAATAAGATGGCTGCCCCAGCGTGCCGGAAAAACGGGTGCTTTCACCGTGGCCGGTTTGTAGTGCCGCCTGAATTTCCGGTCGATCCAGGTGGTTTTCCAACTGTTCGCTGTCGGCGTTGGTGTCGAATAAAACAGCGCCGCCCGGAGAAACCCAAGTCAGGCGCAGCGAGCCGGATAGCCGTTGCAAGTCGGAACGGGTGGGCGCCTGTGTGTTTGCCACTGCCTCCAGCAGAGAACTGCGCTCCTGGATTTCTCGCTGCACTTCGCGGACATAGATGCCATAAAACACAAAGCTCAAGAGCACGGTCACAAGGACAATGCCAATGAGACTCAAACAAAACAGGCTCTTGTAGGTTTTTCTCTTCATGTCGACCTCTCGATCTTATAGCCGACGCCGCGGACGGTCTGGATCATGGCTTCTCCTGGCTGCCCGAGTTTGCGGCGTAGGGAACGAATATGCATATCCACCGTGCGGCTCTCGCCTTCGTAGTCAAAACCCCAGACTTGCTCCATGATTCTGTCCCGGGACAACACAAGGCCTTCGTTTTCCATCATATAGTGCAAAAGTTCATACTCCTTGTATGTAAGGCGGACGGGCTCCCCGTCACAGAGTACAATTCGCTTTTCAGGCTGAATCGCGATGCCGCCGACCGTAAGAGACTTACATTCGGTCACGCGCGTGCGCCGCAACACGGCTTTCACGCGGGAGATGAGCTCCAGCACGGAGAAGGGCTTTGTGATGAAATCGTCGGCGCCCAAATCTAAGCCGCGTACACGGTCGTACTCGGAAGTTTTGGCGGTGAGAAAGATTACGGGGACTCCGGCGGTGGATTTGCCTTTCTTAAGCTTCGAGAGTAGGGAAAGGCCATCGTCACCGGGCAGCATAATGTCCAGAAGGATCAAATCCGGAGTCTCTTCAGACAAAAAAGCCCAAAATGTCTCTCCGCTTTCAAACCCGCGCGCGGCAAAGCCCGCGGACGAGAGCGCGTACAGCACCAGCTCGCGGATGTTCTCATCGTCTTCGACTAAGAAGATTGTTTGCATGTTTTTTACCTCAATCTCTGCGACATCGAATGAGTAAACGCTTTGTTTGTTTCCTATATCCCCCCTCCGCACAGGCGGGGGAGACAGGAAAAACAATGCTACAACACTTGAATGTTTTTGTGTTTGCCTGTGATCGAGAACTTTACCCACTCGGCGATGTTGACTGCATGGTCTCCAATGCGCTCAAAGTACTTGGCGATGAGCAGCAGGTCCATAGCCTGCTCGCCGTATTTAACGTCCTCATGGATCAGTTCGATCAGGCTGTCCCGAACACGGCAAAAGAGCTCATCGACGACGTCGTCGTGGGTCATCACCGCTTTGGCCAGCGCTAAGTCTTTTCTCACGTAGGCATCGATGCTGTCGGTAACCATCTTGATGGTGGCTTCGGCCATTTGTGGGATGTGTACATAGTGTGGGACGGTCTGTTGTCCGACGAGATAGACGGAAAACTCGGAGATGTCGGAGGCGGCGTCGGCGATGCGCTCCATGTCGGTGATCATCTTCAGGGCCGAGGAGATCAGCCGCAAATCACTGGCCACAGGTTGTTGCTGCAAGATGAGCTTGAGACAGATGCTCTCGATTTCTTTTTCCTTGTCATCAATGACCTGGTCGCTGTCGCACACAAGGCGCGCCAAGGCCACATCTTTGTGGGTCAGGGCTTCGGTCGCGCGCGCGATGGCCTGTTCGATAAGCCCGCCCATTTCGAGCAAGTTGGTATTCAGCAACGTGAGTTGTTCGTCCAAACGGCTACGCATTAGCCAAACCTCCCTGTGATGTAGTCCTC
>CAYWWF010000023.1:7377-13491 GCA_964461745.1 uncultured Oscillospiraceae bacterium
GCGTACATGTGTACAGAGAGCGTGCGGGCTGAATCCATCGGGTTTGCGGTGATTTTGGCGACGGAACCCGCTGTGTAGATCAGTGCGGCGCTTTCGCCCACAATGCGCCCGACGGCCAAGATGACCCCGGCGAGAATACCGGGTATGGCCGAGGGGAGCACCACTTTGAGCACCGTTCTGAGTTTGCCCGCGCCCAGACCGAACGAACCTTCGCGAAACGAGTCGGGGACAGATCGAAGCGCTTCTTCGGTGCTGCGCATGATCAGCGGCAGAATCATGATGAACAGGGTAAAGGCCCCAGCTAGAATCGAAAAACTCCAACCGAGAAAGGAAACGAAAAACAGAAAACCAAACAGGCCGTAAACAATCGAGGGGATGCCCGACAGCGTCTCGGTTGTAACGCGGACAAGTGAGGCCGCGCGATTGCCTCGGCGGGCGTATTCGGTGAGATAGATGGCCGAGAAGATACCGAGCGGCACAGCGAGAATCAGGGACAGCAGCGTTACGTATATCGTCGTGACGAGCGCCGGCAACAAAGACGCGTTTTCGCTGGTATACACAGGAGAAAACAGCGAAGGTGTGAGGTAGGGTATACCTCGTACAAGGATGAACACTACGATGCAGCCCAGAGTCAGGACGGTGATCAGCGCACACAACCAAGTGACGCCCGTCCGGAAGACATCCGGGAGTTTTCGGCGCACACGTGAAAGAATCTTGTTCATCCCTTCATCCTCCGTTTCAATACGGAAAAGGAGAGGTTGATGATCAGGATAAACACGAACAAAACCACGCCGGTGGCAATCAACGAGTCCCGGTGCAACCCCTCGGCGTATCCCATTTCCACAATGATATTTGAAGTCAGCGTCCGCACACCTTTGAGGATGGATACAGGCATACGCGCCTGATTGCCCGCGACCATGACGACAGCCATGGTCTCCCCGATGGCCCGTCCGATGCCCAAAATGACACCGGCCAGGAGTCCCGAGCGCGCGGCCGGGACAACAACAAAGAAAACACTGCGGCTGTGGGAGGCCCCCAAGGCCAAAGCGCCTTCGTAATAGCTTTCCGGAACGGCGCGCAGTGTACTCTCGGAGATGGCGATGATGGTGGGTAAGATCATGAGGCCCAACAGCACAGAAGCGGCCAAAATGCTCGTGCCTCGTCCGCCGAACAGATCACGGATCAGCGGGACGATGGTCATCAGGCCAAAGAAACCATAGATGACCGACGGGATCCCAGCGAGTAGGTTTACGCCCGGCTTCATGATGCGATAGATACGTTTCGGGCACATCGTAGCCATAAAGACCGCTGTAAGTATGCCAATGGGGACGCCGATCAGGATCGCGCCCGCTGTAACGTAGAGGCTGCCGAGGATCATCGGCAGGATGCCGAAGGCTGGCGGCACATCGGTGGGGGACCATTCCTGGCCCCCCAAAAACTGAAACAAACCAATTTTCGATATCGCTGGTACACCATTTAGAAAGAGAAACAGACAGATGAGCAGAACTGCCAATATGGAGACGATGGCAGAGATAAAAAATACCCCATGCATAAATTTTTCTTTGAAGGCCAGCATACTTGTCTCCTCTCCGGGGATTCGGAAATGGATTGCCCTTTAGCCCAGTTCGCTCCAACGCGTCACTTCGGCGGTGTATATGGCTTTTACCTGATCTTTTGTTAGATCGGAGATGGGATTGCTGTTGTTGACAATTACGGCGATCCCGTCGATGGCGATTTGCGTCGGGGTCAGTACGGCGAGTTCGGCCTCTTTAAGATGGCGGCTCGACATGCCGATGTCGCAAATGCCGTCCATTGTGGCCGTCATGCCACCGGTGGAGTCGGAAACCTGAATTTCAATGTCGGCGTCGGGATTGATCTCGATGTAGGCCTCTCTGAGTTTTTCCATGGCGGGGTTTACGGAAGAGGAACCGGCGATGACGAGTTTGCCGGCGGGTTTTACGCCCGCATACGCCGGGGTGCTGTCATTTACGGCGATGTAAGATTTCGAGACAACGGCCTGGCCGTCGGCGGAGAGGATGAAATCAATGAAATCCTCGCCGAGCGGGGACAACTCACCTTTGGTGGCGATGAAGAACGGGCGGGAGATGGCATAGGAGCCGTCTTTGATCGCCTCTTTTGTGGCCGGGGCGCCATCGATGGAAAGCGCTTTGACACTGTCGTTGAGGGAGCCGAGGGACACATAACCGATCGCGTAGGGGTCACCGGAGACCGTAGTGAGCATGACGTCGGTCTGGCGGACGATGGAGGCATCTTTGTCGGTCAGATCTTTGCTGCTGCCGTCCTCACCTTTTTGGATCAGGCCGAACAGTTCGGTAAACGCGCCGCGCGTGCCGGAGCCGTCTTCACGCGAAATCAGCGCAATTTCATTGTCGGACTTGAAGCTAATGTTGCCACTGTTGTCGGGAGTAGAGGACACACCGCTGTTTTGCGTAGGAGACGTATCGCCATAGGCGAGTGGAGTTGTGGTGGCGTTGCCTCCGCCGCAGGCTGTGAAAGATGTAACAAGCAGAGCCGCCAGCAGGGAATAAATCCATTTTCTTTTCATATCCGAACACCTTCCCATTTTCATTTCATTGGGGCCGATATTGAGATTACATGTTCGATGTAAAAGAGCTATGTTTCTTGTGTAAAAACTGTGTAAAATATTTCTCGTCATATGAGAATAGTCCGGAAGAGCTAGACCGCTCATCGTGTGAGGGGTGTAACTTTAAGCATTCGACGCCCGAGAATTCGACAGTTTTTAGGGGTTGACAGTGGGGCCGGAATACCATATAATAAACAAGCGCCATGGGGGATACCGTTCAGACGGTCGTGTTTCTTCTTTGGAGCTTATGCGCCGGAGTGGCGGAACTGGCAGACGCCCGGGACTTAAAATCCCGTGACTCGAGAGGGTCGTACCGGTTCGAGCCCGGTCTCCGGCACCAAAATTTCATATCGCGGAGTGGAGCAGTACGGTAGCTCGACGGGCTCATAACCCGTAGGTCGTAGGTTCGAATCCTGCCTCCGCAACCAAAAGAAACCCCTGTAACTGGAATGGTTACAGGGGTTTGTTGTTTGGAGTTCGTGTGGATGGATTATTGGGATTTGGTCATTGTTTGGTCATTGCCTCGATCAAAGTACTTGCGGAACGGGTGTGCTAAACCTATATCCTGCATACAATCAAAAAGGAAAAATGTAAACCACCCCCTGCCTGAACAATTCAAACCGTTTTTTATCACAATAAGGGGGCGTCTATATCATCCCGTGGCTATGGCAATATGGATGGATCGCACCCTATACCACTCGCCAGACCGTCCCCGTTACATACGGCGGGGGCGAGGGAGAGGGGGTTGCCATAGCTGCATTTTGAATAGCATTATACGCTTGGAGTTGATTGCCGCAAAACGAGTTTAGCATTCCGGAAAAATTATGACCTGCGTTTCCAAAAATATGATTAAGGCTGTTCTGTAGCCCAGGTGAAATTAGACATGCGGCTTTGCTTGCTTTATCAAGCGCTGTTTGAATAGAATTGTTCGTTTATGCATTTGAACCAGCTTTTATTGCCGGAGCGAATATTAAAAAAGTGCCAAGCGAATCCTTAAAATGCTGATATGACATTGGCTCCTTGGGATTAAAGGTTCCTTTAACTGTGTCAAATGCACCAGATGTCAACCTGTTCCCATAATCATAAACTTTTCCCGATTGAAAAGCTTTCTGGCCCCTATCGTAGTTGGTTTGAAGCATATTTCCAACGCCGTCTGGTATTCCAAGCAATACCCAATTTGCAATGTTTGAAAAGCTTGGATCATCAAACATCTTATCTGTGTTATATTTCAGGCCATTCCAGGCTTCTGTTGCAATATCATCAATCCAAAGGAAATACCAAGCATGACCAGTTGGATCCATGCGTACAACAGGGTTGTTTCCGCAGTAAGTATATAGATTCAAAGTAAGCGGATCATTTTGTTTCGAGTATTTTCTATTGTCCTGCTGCGTAAACCGCCCCGTCACCGGATCATAATACCTCGTGAGTTAACACATATATTAAGGCATTATTTCTTGCTGTTGCTCCAGAAAATATATTTACGCGCTTTCGGATTCCGTTTCCTTGTTTGCGCACAAGTGCCGCGAGCCGTGTATCTCATGCTCGGCTTCGCCGTCTGCCGTGGGCAGCTTGCCGACAAAACGATAGAAAATCTCGATCTTCTGTACTCTCTTGCCGTCCACCTTGTAAGCTTGATGGAGTAGTATTTTCTCGCAAAGCTCGTTGACAATTGGAGCATCAAGCTCCCTTAAATCTCTGTACTTTGCAATTAGGTCAATCCACTTTTGGCTGTTATCGTAAGCCTCACCCAATATGGCAAGCCTTTTGGAAAGCTCGTCTACCTGCGTTTTAAGTGCCTGCTGCTCAGCCTGATACTGCGTAAACATAACCTCGTAATTGGCATCGTTCATGCGTCCGGCTACGTTTTCCTCAAAAAGCCTTCGCAGTAGTCGCTCAAGCTCGCTAAGCCGCTTAATGCCGCTGTCATAGTCTTTCTGTGCCTGCCTGTGGACGGCTCGCTTTTGCTTGTTTTCCGATTCGGTAAGCACTGCTAACAGCTCTTCGGGCTGCTCCACCGCAAGCTGGGCATATTGCCGTATGTCGCTCAAAACAATTTCATATACTGCTTTATGATTTGTGCTGTGGCAAGAACATTTCGTGGCTCCGAACTCACGGTAAGTCGTGCAGTGAAAGTAGCGCCGCTCAGTCTTTTGGCCTGTGCAGGGGCTTTTCTGATTGCAGCAGAGCCACATCGGTTTGCCGCAATCGGCGCAACGCACAATGCGCTGAAAGATGTTTGGCGGGTTTGTCCTCGGCAGCCTACCCCTATGCAGGAATCTTTCCTGTACTAAATCCCACGTCTCACGGTCAATAATCGGCTCATGGGTGTTTTCAGAGCGCGACCACTTATCCCTGGGCTGATTTTGACGGCGTTTGGATTTATAGGACACAGATATTTCTTTGTAGTGTATCATGTTGCCAATGTATATCTCATTGTCTAAAATCCGCTCCACCGCGCCCATAGACCATGCGTAAAACTCTTTGGGGTCGGCATCTTGGTACTTCTTCGTGTACCATTTTTCCGGCCTTTGCTTGTACAGATACGCCGATGGAGTGAGTACTTTCTTTTCGATAAGCACCGTGCGTATCCTTGCCGCGCCGTATCCCTGCTTTGCAAGGTCAAATATGAGTTTCACAGTCTCCGAGCTTTCAGGGTCAATAAGTAGCTTGCCTTTGCTGTCAGGGTCTTTGGCGTATCCGAACGGGGCGAATGCGCCTTGATAATCACCGCGCGCAAATCTAACTTTGTATGCGGATTTTATCTTCTTGCTGATGTCTTTGGCATACATTTCATTGAGGATGTTTTTAAACGGCGCGATATCGTTGTCGCTTTTCAGGGTATCAATCCCGTCGTTGAGGGCGATGTAGCGCACTCCATTTTCAGGAAACCAGACCTCTGAGTAATATCCTGTCTTGATGTAGTCACGTCCTAAACGGCTTAAGTCCTTCGTAACGACCATGTTTATCTTGCCGTCCTCAATATCGCAAATCATCTGCTTAAAGCCACTACGTTCAAAGGTTGTGCCGGAGATGCCATCGTCCACATAACAGGCAGCTACTCTCCAATTATTGTCGGTGACAAACTTGGTCAAGAGTGCCTTTTGTGTCTGTATGGACGAGCTTTCGCCGGTGTTTAAATCGTCTTTTGATAGTCTGCAATATATTGCCGCGTTGTAAAATGCTTGCTGTTCCATTTCAAATCCTCCTTTTGGAGAACAACAGCCATTACCCGCGACTTCACGCAAGGCAATTATACCATTATTCCATAGCCTAAGCAACGGATTACTGGGGTTTTTTGTGCGATTCCTCTCGCTTTGCCTCGTTTTCCGCCGCCATAAATATGGCTTGCTTGAAGTCACGCTTTCCGGAAAAGTGCCGACACACCAAATATATCTTGCCGCTGATAATAATTTTGCTTTCTTTTTCAAATGCGTCCCGCTGCTTCATATCCATTCTCCTGTCCGAGGGCAGCAAAAATGCCCTCTACCTATATGCATTGGCAGAGGGCA
>CAYWWF010000024.1:0-3397 GCA_964461745.1 uncultured Oscillospiraceae bacterium
CAAATCATGGTAATTAAATTTTTCGCCTTCTTTGTACACAATTTTTGATTCTTGTGGTATGATTAGATCCCAACTAGTAAATGGGAAGATTGCTCTTATTCTTGGAGTTGGCGCTGGCGGCACTTCCGGCTTAGAATACGTTTTACCCTTGGCTCTTTGGTTTGCTTCCACAAGCTTTAGGAAAATCGTGGCCGCTTCCGCTCGGGTGATGGTGTTTTTGGGTTTGAAGGTGCCCGCCGCGTCCGTGCCGGTGAGAAGGCCCGCTTCGTAAAAGCTGACAATGTCTTCGTAGTATGATGTGCTGGCATCAACGTCCGGCAAACCGTTTACCGTGTTTTGCTTTGGCCTATCGGCGGGCTGTAAGAGCCTGGCCCACGCGTGAACCATTTGCGCCCGTGTGACGGCTTTGTTCATGAAGTTATCAAACTCTTGGCCCACAAGGCCTTCCGCTTTGCAGTATTCAACATATCCTGAATACCAAGCCGCTGTGTAGGTATCACAGTACCTTTCAAGTTCGGCCTTCCCGCTTGCCGCGCCGTATTTGTAGGTAGCATGGAGTCTTGCGCCGATGGTCAAGGCCTCCGCGCCTGTGAGGCTGCTGTTGGGCTGAAACTTTCCGCCGCCGACGCCGCCCATAATGCCGTACTCATAGGCGGAGGCAACCGTGCTTGCGTACCACGCGGAGCCCACGTCGGTAAATTCATTTTGATAGGTTCTGACTTTGCTGAAGTTGCTAAGGCTGGGCTCATTGGCGGCCAGGGCCGGAAGGCCGCCCAGCAACAGGGCGAGAGCGAGCAAAATCGAAAACATCCGCTTTTTCATGGTGAGCCCTCCAGTAAAGGCGACACCGCATCCACAGGCATGTGACGCAGTGTCGCCTAAAGTCTAAGCCTACTCCGAAACCCCCACAAGATCCGCCAGCGCACGGTCAATGACAATGGTGACGTTGCGGTGGAGTTTGAGCACCGTAGCCGGGACGGCCGTTGTCACAAAATCATTGGTCAGCAATGCTTTCATGGCAGGAACTTTGCTCTCGCCCGTAGCTACAAGCACAATCTCCTCAGCTTTCAGGATGTCACCGATGCCCATGGTCATCGCGCGGCGGGGCACATCCGCCGGAGAATCAAAATAGCGGGCGTTGGCCTCAATGGTGCTTTCCTCAAGCTCTTCGGTGTGGGCGCCGGCAAAGAGGTTGTCTCTGGGTTCATTGAAGCCGATGTGTCCGGAGACACCGATGCCAAGCAGTTGAATGTCTATATACCCGCCGTCATACAGCGCGTGATTGAAAGCTTCGATCGCTTTGCTTTCATCGCCGGTGCCACCCGCGACAAATGTGTTCTCCTTTGGAACGTCCACATGATTGAAGAACCAATCGTCCATATACTTGCGGTAGCTCATCGGATGCGTGGGTTCCAAGCCAATATACTCGTCCAGATTGACCGTTTTTACGGAGGCAAAACTCACAAGACCTTCTTTATACTGACGCACCATTTCCACGTAAACATTTTCGCAAGTGCCGCCGGTGGCCAGACCCAATTTGGCGTTGGGTTTGCGTTTTACACAGTCGATGATTTTCTGCGCGCTTACTTTGCAGGATTGATCAAAGCTGTCGGTAATGATAAGATTCATGCAAGAAACACCCTTTCACTCATTTTCTATGTTGAATAATATGGCATGTTTTCGCCGATAGTAACAGTGTATGTTCCATGACGGGGCATGTCAGTGCAAATGCCCTTGATGACATGGGGATGAGGGAGGAAGAGTATGATTGTTGCGTTGCTTCGCACTGTCATCTTGTATTTGATTGTCGTGTTGTCGCTTCGATTTATGGGGAAACGGCAAATTGGCGAATTGGAGCCGTCAGAATTGGTTGCAACCATTCTGTTGTCGGAGCTCGCCGCCATTCCTATGCAAGATTTGGGGATACCCCTTTTGCAGGGCATCATACCCATCCTCGCGCTGTTGTGCATCGAGCTGCTGTTTTCTGTAGGTACGCTCAAAAGTTTTAAATTCCGCACGCTGATGTGTGGAAAACCAAGCATTGTGATCCACGAAGGAAAGATTCTTGAAAGCCAACTGCGCAAAAACAGACTGACACTCGATGAACTGTTGGCGGAGCTGCGCATTTTAAACATTACGGATCTTTCGACAATCCAATACGCTATCCTTGAGAACAATGGAAAAATCAGTACCGTGCTTTACCCGTCCCATCGACCGGCCACGACGGAAAGTCTGGGTCAAACGGCGCCGGAAACCGGAGGCTTGCCCTATGTGGTCATCAACGACGGCCGCATTATGCAGGACAATCCCAGAGTCCAAGCGTTGAAAAAAGAGTGGATTGAGGCTGAGCTTAAAAAACACGGTCTCAGCAATGTTCGGGATGTATTCCTGATGCTCGTGGATGAACGCAATGCCGTCTACTTCATTGCGCGGGAGGGGAAAACATCATGAAACACCTGTTGATTGCCGTTGGGATCCTCGCGGTCTTAATCGGTTCCCTTTTGCTGATCATGTCCCATGTTGAGAAAGAGATAGAAGGCATGTTGGACCTGTTGGATGAGGCCGAATGGGCCTGTGATACAGGAGAATACGAAGAGGCCACCGATCATGTCTTATCCGCTGTGAGCGCATGGGAAGAGGTGTTTACCTTTTCCTCTCTGGTTTACCCCGAACGAGAAACCAACAACGTGACCATTATGCTTCGACGCTTGTCAGAGGCGGTTTATATCCGGGAATACGCACAGTTTAAAATGGAAAACGCGGCTGTGATTGCGGCGCTGACACATTTGATGGAGAGTCATGGCGCAAAAATGAGCAATATTTTCTAAACGAATGCCCGACAGGGTGTGGATTCTTTTTTGCGTTTCCCCGATCTGGGCTGAGGGAACGCAAAAACAGTTTAAGTTTTAGTGGATCAGTCAGCCCTTATTTCTCGACAAGCAGTTTGTTCACTTCAGTTAAAAAAGTTTGCACGTCGGCGAACTGCCGGTAGACGGAAGCAAAACGCACGTAAGCAACCTCATCAAGCGCTTTGAGCTGCTCCATCACCATTTCACCGAGTATCGAAGTGGGGACTTCACGCTCCAGCTTGTTTTGCAGCGTCATCTCAATGGAGGTAACCACGGCTTCCATTTGCTGCAAACTGACCGGCCGTTTCTCGCAGGCGCGTATCAGACCGGAGAGCAATTTGTTGCGCGCAAAAGGTTCACGGGCGCCATCCTTTTTGATCACAAACAACGCCAAGCTTTCGATGGTTTCGTATGTGGTGAAGCGTTTGGTACAGTGGGTGCATTCGCGTCGGCGGCGTATGCTGCCGCCTTCATCGGTGGGACGGGAATCCACGACACGGCTGTCTTGAAACCCGCAAAACGGACATCTCATCCCCGGTTTCCTCCCA
>CAYWWF010000024.1:3497-13443 GCA_964461745.1 uncultured Oscillospiraceae bacterium
AAACACCGCCCTGTAGATGCTTGCGTATCTGCAGGGCGGTTATGTATTTTCTAACCCTAGGGCCTGCGATTGAAGATGCGGAATATGGGTTCAAAAGGATCTTCCTCATCGGGATCTTTGCTCACTTTGGGTTCCGGCACATGGGGCGGGGGTTCAGGGTTTCCGACCACAGAAGCGGAATAAAAGCCGGTGTCTTCCTGGAGAGCGTCTTCAAAGCCTGTGGCAATGACGGTGACGCGAATTTCATCTTCAAGGGCCTCGTCAAACGCGGCGCCGAAAATGATGTTGGCGTCGCGGTGAGCGGCTTGTTGGACAAGATTGCAGGCGACCTCGACTTCCTCTAGACCGATGTCCATCGAGCCAGTTACATTGATCAGCACACCCTTCGCGCCGTTGATGGACGTCTCAAGCAGCGGGCTTTGGACGGCCATACGAGAGGCCTCTTCAGCCTTGCCTTTGCCGGCGGCGCGGCCAACACCCATGTGGGCAAAACCCGCGTCACGCATGATCGTGGAAACGTCGGCAAAGTCGAGGTTGACAAGGCCGGGAATCTTAATCAAATCCGAAATGCTCTGTACAGCCTGTTTGAGCACATCGTCTGCAATTTCAAAAGCATTCAAGAAGGTGATTTTCTGTTCGGAGACAAATTTAAGACGCTCGTTGGGGATGACAACCAAAGAGTCCACGCGCGCGCGCAGCTCCTCAATGCCGTGTTCGGCTTGTTGCATGCGCTTTTTTCCTTCAAAATTGAAGGGCTTCGTGACCACACCAATCGTCAGCACACCGGCTTCACGCGCGATGTCGGCGACGATCGGGCAACCGCCCGTGCCGGTGCCGCCGCCCATGCCGGCCGTAATGAAGACCATGTCGGTCTGTTCCAGGATTTTGGCAATCTGCGCGCGGTTTTCTTCGGCCGATTTTCTACCGACTTCCGGATCCGAGCCCGCGCCCTTACCACCGGTTAATTTTTCTCCGATTTGCAGCTTGAGTGTTGCATCGGAGTTGTTCAAGGCCTGCTTGTCCGTATTGATGGCGACAAACTCAACGCCGCGTACGCCGCTGCGCATCATACGGTTGACGACATTGTTTCCCCCGCCACCGACACCGATTACCTTAATGTTGACGACATTTTCCGAACCCAAATCCAATTCAAAAGGCAAGGTTGTCCCTCCTGACTATAAAGGCATGTTTGAAAACACGCCCGTGTGCGTTTGGGCGAAGCTGCCTCCGCTCAAACCGCGTTGTAAATCATTCAAAGTCTGTTTTCGCCTTGCAAAGCAAGTTTCCTTACCTTGCCGCGTTTGCTTTCCCAGCATGATTAGAACAAAACACGCGTCCTATGTATGGGGGGTATCAGAGACCCGGTCACGGGACTGCCACAATTCGACCGTATAGCCCCGCATTCGACATGAGACCACAGGGGAAAGTGGTTGGACGCCTGTCAACATACCACGTCTATGTTACGCTCTTTCCCCGCACAGGTCAAGACCTTTATGAAAAAGAATGCAGTTTTTCATCCAATTTCTCATTCATGCCTGGGTGAACGCGCTGGCTTCACGGCGTGGAGACGGGGCTCATATCAATTTCCACATCCACAGTATCCTCGCCGGACGGTGGGGAAGATGGGGGCGGAGAAGACGCAGGGGGCAGGGAAGGCGGCTCAACAGACGGAGACGGAGAAGATTCGGGGGAAGGCGAAGGAGACGGAGAAGGAGAGGGGGAAGGGGAGGGTGAAGGAGACGGAGACGGCGAGGGTGAGGGTCTCGGCGTAGTGGTGGGCGGCGGAGGCGTATCCTCCCCGGTATTGTCCGGACTTGGCGACGGCGTACCCGGCAACGGGGTTAAGTCCACGGGGGGCAGCGCCTCTTCGGAGGCCGGTAAATCCACAGGCCAGCGCAGGGGTGTCGCGGCACTGTCGGGCAGGAAAGAGGCCACGCGCTCAGAAGCGCGCGTCAGATCCAAACGACCACGCGCATCCGACTCCAATTGCAGAAGGGACTCTTGAAAAAAGTCCAATTTGAAATCAAGATCCACCGCCGGGCCGATGACGCAGACGATGCGGTTGTCAAACAGGAAACGCAGCATAAAGGGTTGACGGGCGTCACAGGCGATGAACTTGTCTTGAAGGTTGTGTCGCTTGGCGGCGCTGAGTAGCGTCAGCGCCGGTTGCAGACGGTTTTCTTCCTCTGTCGGCAAAGCGGCGGTTTGTCCGACTTGCGGCAACAACAAACGGATGCCAAGGAGCGTCGGCTTCCCGGGAAGAGTTTGTCCCGGAATGCGTTCGAGCAATATACCCGCCTCATCGATGAGCCAAAGCTCGTCGTCCTGCGGAATGACACCAACGGCTTGCCGTTCGGTGAGCACAATGCGCAGCGTACCCGGCAAGACACGCTTGATGCTCACCTGTTCGATGTAGGGAAAGGCGTCGAAGATTTTACGCACAAGATCGTTTTTGTTGAGGAAAAACAGGCTGCTGCCGATGTCGATTTCAGCGGCTTGCATGATCTGCTCTTTGCTGTAAACCGAGACGCCTTCAACTTCGACATTGTTGATTTTAAAGAATACGCTCATGGCCAAAACCACCACGACAACGAGCGTAAACACGGTTAAAAGCACATAGGCTTTCGAACCGTGTCCACTTCTCCGTCTTCTACCTGTCGCGTGATGGTGCGCCATGTTTTTCTTCTCCGTTCCCAAAACACCTGGGTTTTCTCTTGTGCGCTTGTATTACTTTATGATTACTCCTGCCATTAGGCGTAATATGTGCGGACTACTGATTATCCCGCCGGATGTCGGCACCGAGTGAAGAAAGGGCGTTTTCCAAATGAGCGTAACCTCGGTCGATGTGACAAAGCCCTGTGATACGGCTTTCGCCCTCTGCGCCAAGCGCAGCTACGACGAGCGACGCGCCGCCGCGCAAATCCGTTGCGCTGACGGAGGTGCCGTAGAGATGGGGGACCCCATAGACTACGGCGACATGGCCTTCGACTTTGATGTCCGCACCCAGGCGCATCAGTTCGCCGACATGACGGTAACGATTGAGGAAAATGTTTTCGACAAACATCGTTGTGCCCTGGGCCAGACAGGCCACAGCCATCATCGGGGATTGCGCGTCGGTGGGGAAGCCCGGGTAGGGCATCGTTCGAACCGGGCGCATGGCTTTGAGCGTTTTTTCACGCTGCAACCGGACGAAGTCACGACCCCAGTTTACCTCACACCCGGCCTCCATGAGCGTGGAAATGATCGTGGACAAATGCGCGGGTTCCACGGCGGTTACGGTGATATCACCACCGGCGACGGCGGCGGCGCAGAGATAGGTCGCAGCGACAATGCGGTCCGGTAAAATCGCGTGCTCTCCGCCGCCAAGTGGTTGTCGGCCTTCGATGACAACGGTCGATGTACCGGCGCCCGAAACCTTTGCGCCGAGGACGCAGAGAAATTCCTGCAAGTCTTCGATTTCCGGTTCGCGTGCGGCGTTTACAATGCGCGTTTGCCCTTTGGCTGCGCAGGCGGCCAGCATGATGTTTTGTGTGGCACCGACGCTTGGGAAAGAGAGACTGATTTCGGTGCCCGAGAGTCCGCTGCCCTCACAAATGACGTTGCCGCCCTCTTCGGTGATCCGAGTACCCAAAGCCCGCAGGGAAGAGAGGTGAAGATCGATCGGGCGCGGCCCGAGTTCACAACCGCCCGGAAAACTAATGCTCGCTTGCCCGGCACGCGCCAAAATCGCGCCGAGAAACACCATGGAAGAACGCATTTCCCGCATCAGACAATCCGGCACATCGTACCGGCACATGGTACGGGGATCCACGACCAAAACCGGACCGTCACGGGTGACTCGGCACCCAAGATGCCGGAGGATACGGACGGTGGAATCCACGTCTTTTAGATCCGGGCAATTGGAGATTACAATTTCATCCTTGCCCATGACGGTTGCCGCCAAAATGGGCAATACGCTGTTTTTGGCTCCGTGTACTTGCACCTGTCCGTGCAACCGGTTTCCTCCGCGAATGTATAACGCGCTGTTCATACTGCAATCCTCCGCCAAGCCTCCGGCCCGTTTTCAGACCCGATATGTCAGATCAGGCGACGCAAGTTGCGTCTTACAGCCCATCTTATGCGACTTTCATGGCGGATGTGATTTGCGGAAAAAATCAAAAGATTTAAGACTTTGGCCTTTTTTTGCGGGATTCCATGCCGGAGATTAAAAGCCTATAAATGTTCTCAACGGCGTCCGCTCGATTCATTTTTCCCAATACGCCGCTCAGTTTATCAAGCTTTGAACGGTTTTGCAAGAGTTCTGAGGCCATCAAAAAAAGTTTTTCTCCTGTAAGAGCCGATTCAGGCACCGAAATGGCCGCACCGGCGCGTGCAAAAGCGTCGGCGTTTTTTTCCTGATGATGACTTGTGACATTTGGAGACGGGACAAGGATTGCGGGCTTACGCGCGGCCATGAGCTCAGCCAGAGTCGACGCGCCGCTGCGCGCGATGATCAGATCGGCGGCGGCCATGGCCAGAGGCATATCGTAGATATACTCCTGGACGCGGATTTGTGGGTTTTGTTTGAGAGACACACCGGCGGCCTCAATTTCGTCCGGCAACCACCCGATACCGAATTTTCCGGCCGCGTGTATGTGTTGGACATCGCGGGCGGCGGCTTCCAACCGGATGAAATCGACCATCATTTTGTTCATGTCGCGCGCGCCCAGTGAGCCAAATACCGTCAGCACGACGGGGCGTTCATCCAGCCCGAGCGCTTTTTTAGCTTGCGCTTTATCGGTCTCGAAAAACGCGGCGCGTACGGGTGTTCCAGTAACCAGTACGCGTTCTGGATTCGGGTAGGCCGTTTTGGCTTCTTCAAAGCTTACCAGTACCTTTTGACAGCGGCGCGCGAGCACGCGCGTGGTGATGCCGGGTTTTGCGTTGGATTCATGGATAAAGCAGGGGACACCCAACTTTGAGGCTTCCCGGACAACGGGGTAGCTGGCGTATCCGCCGGTACCCAGCACGACGTCGGGAGAAAAAGCCTTCAGGATTTCACGGGCTTCACGCCGCGCGGCAAGGCTTTTCTTTACGGTCTTTACGTTGTGCCAGAGAGCGCTTGGTGTAAGCTTGTGGCGCAGACTTTGAATGTTGACGGTTTTGATTGTAAAGCCGGCACGGGTCACTAGGTTTTCTTCCATGCCACCCGCCGCGCCGACGAACAAAATTCCGGCGTCCGGATGTTTTTGTTTTACATGTTGCGCCACAGCCAGCGCGGGATTGATATGGCCCGCCGTACCGCCGCAAGTGAAGAGAAAATTCATTGGTTACCCCTCCCGGTGCGCTCTCAAAAGCCTCGCAGAGTTTTCTGCCAAGGGCAGAAAATAGAGTTCCATCCGTTTTTCTGGTGACATGTGCGCCGGAAAAACACCATAGCCCGCTGGTTTTCCGCAGAAAACCGGGGGATCCGGCCCGCAGGCCGGTGCCATTTTTATTGAAAAACAAAGTTTTTCAATAACGCTACCCCGTTTCCCGTGCCGGGATTGAACGGGAAACGGCCAGTACAATCCCCATTTCCGCAAGTTGCACCACGAGTGACGTGCCCCCATAACTGAAAAAGGGCATGGACACGCCGGTGACCGGAATCAGGTTTGTGACAACGGCCATGTTGAGGAAAGTCTGCATGGCCAGCAGTGTGGTGATGCCGGTGACAATCAATGATCCAAATCGGTCGCGTGCGTGGACGGCAATCCAGTAACAGCGCAGGATTAATACGATGAAAAGCAGCATGACAATCAGCGCACCGATGAAACCGAGCTCTTCACAGACAATGGCAAAGACGAAGTCGTTGTGCTCTTCGGGTAAGTACAAAAACTTTTGTCGGGATTTTCCGAGGCCGAGGCCGAACATACCGCCGGAGCCGATTGCGTAGAGGGATTGGATGGCTTGAAAGCCTTTGCCGGACGGATCGATGAAGGGGTCGCGCCAGACGCTGATGCGGTCGATCGCATGGGGCATCGTTGTAAATAGGATGTAAGCCCCGATACCGCCAATACCGAGCACCCCGGCAAAGTAGCCCCATTGCACGCCGCCGACAAACATCAGCGCCGCGCCGACACCCACGATGAGGATCGTACCGGAGAGGTGGGGTTCCATGATCATCAGACCAGAAATGATACCCAGAATCACGACAAAGGGCACAATGCCATAGCGAAACGTCTTCATTCGCTCACGGTATTGCGAGATCATCGCGGAAAACAACAGGATGACGCCGAGTTTTGCGATTTCCGAAGGCTGGAAGGTTGTGAATCCCAAATCGATCCAGCGCTTGGCGCCTTTGACGTCTTTGCCGAGGAAAAGCACCAAAACCAAAAGCACAACGGCCACAATCACAATGACAACCGAAAGGCCGCGAAAAGCCTGATAATTCATCAAAGAGACCACGTACATGATCGCGACGCCGGCCAGTGCGAAGATGCCCTGGCGGAACAGGAAATAGGTGGAGTCACCGGTCTCCTTGAGCGACGAGGCATAGCTTGCGGAAAACATCATGATCAGTCCGATGGCCGTGATCATCAAGACAAGCAGCAGACAGGGTAGATCCAAGGCACCTCGGCGGTATTCGTCCGGCGGTGTCGTATCAAAGCTCTCCTTGTCTTCCAAACTGGGCATCGGTAAGATTTTCGGATATCGTGGACTCTCCGCGGGGGTGTAGACCGGAGGACTACGGTGAGCGCGTCGGGTCTCCTGTATGTCCGTAACGTGTTGGGTGTCTTGTGCGTCCTTGGGGCGTGGATTCGATCTACTTTGAGGGCGTTTTACAGGCCCAGACCTAGGCAGGGGTGCGCTGCCCGGCGGGCGTTTTTTACGGATCGGTTTGCGGCTGGCGGGGCGCCGGGCGGGTTGCGCCGGCGCTCTGTGCGCGCGCTTGCGTTCCGGATCTCTCTCGGTTTGGGGCGTGTTAGCCATGCGATCGCCTCAATCCCTTTAATTTTTGGGGAAAATCGCTGCGCTGGTTTTTCCCCAAACAGGGGTACGGCCTGCGAGCCGGAGCATTACAATGGGCAAGCTTATTTTCCACCTATGGCAGGAAACCCTGCAAGACTATTTATTGAAAATAGTAAGAGACAACACAAAGCGCGGTGGTGAGAAAGACGGAGACAAAGAAGATCTTCTTTTCGCTCCATCCGCCCATTTCAAAGTGGTGGTGAAGCGGCGACATGCGAAAAAGGCGCTTGCCATGCGTGAGCTTGAAGTAGAGCACTTGCAACACCACGGAGAGAGTCTCTAAGACATAAATCAGACCGACGACGATGAGGATGAGCGGTCGATTCAGCGCGAGCGCGAGGCCGCACACCGCGCCGCCCAAAAACAGGGAACCGGTGTCGCCCATAAAGATGCGTGCCGGATGGAAGTTAAATAGCAAGAACGCGAGTAGGCCCCCACAGAGCGCCGAGGCAAACAGTCCTGTGTCCGGACGGTTTGTCAGCAGACTCACGGCCAGAAAGAACGCCGCAATCGGCAAGGTCACCCCGGTGCAGAGGCCGTCGATGCCGTCTGTCAGGTTCACAGCGTTGACAAAGCCAACGGTGTAGAGCAGCGCGAGCACCAAGAAGATGAGCCAGGGCAGAGAGAAGGTCAGGCCGATGAAGGGCAGATAGATTTCAGGGGCGATGTGGCCGGTCACACGCAGCAGGGTAATCAGTACGGCGGCCACGGCCAACTGGAGCGCAAACTTTTGCAGCGCCGTAAGTCCAAGGTTTTGTTTTCGCCAGACTTTGAAGAAGTCATCGACAAAGCCGATGAGGCCGTAGAGCCAGGCAAAGCCGAGGACATAGAGATGCGTATAGTTGCCTGCGGGCACGTAGACGGCACCAAAGAGCAGCACCGCGGCTGTCGTCCCAAAGATAAACATGAGACCGCCCATCGTGGGGGTACCCTGTTTGGATAAATGCCAGCGCGGCCCCTCCTCACGGATGCTCTGGCCCAGTTTGCGCCGCCGCAGATAGGGCACAAGAAGCAGTCCGAAAAGGGCCGTGAGGATAAAGGAGGCGGCAAACACAATGATCATGCTATTTCTCCCTGACTTTAGAGGATTTCAGGCGACACCGCGTAATTGAGCGTGCGTCAGATTGGTGAGATGACTTAGGAACGAGTGTGCGGGTTTTGGGCCTCCAAAAAGGCTTTGACGATCTCCCGTTCATCCAGGTGGTGGCTCTGTCCGCTTACTTCCTGTGTGGTTTCATGGCCTTTGCCACAGAGCAAGATCAAATCCCCCGCGCGCGCGTCTGAAAGCGCTTTCTGAATCGCCTCTACGCGGTCGACAACCGTACGTACTTGGCATTTGCGGCGGCCAAGGCCGCTCATCTTCTGCACACCGGCGACAATGTCTTGGATGATGGCGTCGGGGTCTTCGTTGCGTGGGTTGTCAGAGGTTACGATTAAGATGTCCGAGCCACGAGCCGCCACTTCACCCATAACGGGCCGTTTATCTCGGTCGCGGTCGCCACCGCAGCCCATGACGGTGACGATGCGGCCCGGATGGAAGGAGGAAACCGTGGTTAGGATGTTTGCCAGTGCGTCGGGTGTGTGGGCGTAGTCGATGATGATCGGGATGCCACGGGGGCCGGAGAGCACTTCCATGCGCCCTTTTACCGGGGGCACGCGGCGGATGGCCGCGGCGATATCCCGAAGCGGGATATTTTCGAGCAACGCGCAACTGACGGCGGCCAAAGCATTATACATCGAAAACAGGCCCGGTGTACACCACTCGATGCGCGCGATTTCTGAAAAGGTCACGGCCTCGAAGTCGACGCGGTCGGACTTGGAGCGGATGTTTTTGGCCACGACGTCGGCGTCGATGCGCTCGCCGGAGTAGGTGATGTAGTTTAGGTCGGGGCGTTCCATCAGCCGCTGACCGTAAGGATCGTCCATGTTCAGGATGGCCACGTCGCACTGGTCAAAGAGGATGGACTTGGCCGAAAAATAGTTTTCGATGTCTTTGTGATAGTCCAAATGATCTTGCGTGAGATTCGTAAAAATGGCCTCGTTGAACTGGATGCCCGCGACGCGCTTTTGAACCAGCGCGTGAGAAGACGCTTCCATTACGCAGTGTGTACAGCCCGCGTCGACCATGTCGCGCAGCAGCTTGTGCAGGGACAAGGCGTCCGGGGTGGTGCGCTCGGCTTCGAGTGTTTTATCGCCAATGACGGTGTGGATGGTGCCGATGAGGCCCACTTTGCGCGGCGGTTTTTCGGGCGCGGGCGGACTGTTTTCCAAAATGCCCTTGAGGATGTGGGTGACGGTGGTTTTGCCGTTTGTACCCGTCACGGCGATCATACGCATCTTTTCGGCCGGATTCCCATAGAAGCGGGCCGCCAAACGCGCAACCGCCTCATGGGTGTCTCGGACAAGGACATAGGGTGTTTTCCCCGATGGCTTTGCCTCCACGATCAGGACAGAGGCGCCATGGGAAATGGCACTCTCACAGAAGTCGTGACCGTCGCTTTTTGCGCCGCGGAGCGCCACAAAGGCGTAACCCTCCGCGACGGTGCGGGAATCCAGAGAGAGCCCCTGGATCTCCAGGTCGTCCGGTGCCGTACAGCGCAAAACGTCCAAGCCTTGAAGCAGCTCGCTGAGTTTCATGTTATCACCCCAGGTATGGTTATGGGATATTTCTTAATCCTCCACCCGCCATTGGTGGGAAGAGGAGGGAGACTGTCGGAAAAACCAGCGAAGCGTTTTTTCGACAACTTTAGTCCGTGAGGTTGTTGTCAATGAACTCCACTTCGATCACAAGGCCCGGCGCTACGGTGGAGCCCGGCGGTACGGATTGGCGTCCGGCCACGATGCCGCCGCCGTGGGCCGCCGTCGCGCCGATGGCGCGCATATAGAGCCCGGCATCCACGAGCAGTTTGTTGGCCTGTTCGGCTGTCTTACCAACCACATCGGGGACGGTCACGGT
>CAYWWF010000025.1:0-13365 GCA_964461745.1 uncultured Oscillospiraceae bacterium
GAGCTTTAAAGACATAGGGGATATGAGCTTTCCTGTTTGGAGCAGTTGACCAGTAGGCGAAATCGTTGTAAAAGTCTTCTGCGTATTCCAGTATTGATCCAGCCAACTTAATCAATGCTTCTTTTTCTGTGGGAGCATTTTCTGCTAAATCTATTTCATTTAACGTCAGGGTCACAGAATCATCATCTTCAATGAACCTGTTAGTTGTAAATTTATATCCGGCCAAAAGAGATTCCAGCATTTTTATGTCCGCCAAGAAGAGGTAGTCTCGTGTGCGCTTAAAGAATTGAGGCTTCTCCCTAATAGCTTTGTCCACGAAACCACTAAAGTCACTTCTCACTTGAGTAGCATTCATAGCATACATATCTTTCACCTTCCTGCACCTCCCATTATAGCAATAAATGTACATAGTGTCAATGCTGTACATTTATTATATGTTGGGAGATTGGATGCTATACCTCTTCGCTTGATAGGTTTGCGGCGTGAATTTATCAATACAATTGAATAAGATTCGGCCCCAATGGTGTCCGTCCACCCACATTGCCCCCGTGATGCCGCAGGATGCGTTTTAAGGGGCGAACGCGGTTCGGGGATCAGTTTTTTATAACCGAAAAAGTTATGCTCAAAACATAAAGAAAATACGTGGGAAACAGATGGCAAAGTATCAAGAGTTATCCGGACCTTGGGATGAAATGTCGTATGGTTCACTGGCAAAGTGCTTACTCCCCAGAACTCCTTTTCGTATCCTTTCGAGTATTTTCCCCATATCGTCCAGCACCACGTCTCCCGCACTCTCAATAAAAGCATCAAATGATTGTTTTGTTAATTGTGCTTGTAGTTTTTCATCTTCTGCCATTGATAACAACAGGGGTTGCAATTTCTCCAAATAAAACTTATATGAACTCATGTTGATGTGAATGTAGCTATAGATTGAACTTACTCGCCAAGCCCTGCCTCGCATGCGCACCATCAAGCAAGCCTATGAGCATCTCCACGCACAAGACCCTGCTACCTGCTTGACCCCAACCGCGATCCGACGACTCGTACTTACAGGTACCATTCCCCATGTGCGCGCTGGTAAAAAACGCCTCTTGGCACTCGAAAACTTAGAATCCTACCTCCAAAATGGAAAAATGGGATAAGCTCCTGCCTACCAAAGCGCAGCTTATCCCAACAGAACTCCAGCCCTCTATGGGAGGGTTAGCTTTCTAGCGCTTATTTTATCACGGTCATCAACGTTAAGTCAATTACAAACAAGGGTAAAAATATTATGGAGTCAACTGAATTGAAAAAATTGTCGTATGAAATCGTCTCTAACGCACTCCAGAGCGAAGCTCTTCCCAGAATCGCAGACTCGGATGAGTGGAAAAAGCTCGATGAGGAACAAAAGACGATTGAACAGAAGCTATTCTCACTTCATGCTCCCGAGAGCGCGAG
Source organism: uncultured Oscillospiraceae bacterium (assembly GCA_964461745.1). Classification (GTDB taxonomy): domain Bacteria; phylum Bacillota; class Clostridia; order Oscillospirales; family UBA929; genus JAVBPF01. Next base: position 1,438 of record CAYWWF010000025.1, read on the forward strand.
CCTTGTTAAGCAATTACAGAGCATCGTCGCCGAAAATGGCGGTCTGGAAAGCGTCTCCCATTTAATCCATGGTATGAAGATTGTCAAAGCCATAGACTTTGCTATCAAAAATCCGCTGGAGGTGCTTTGATTTGAGAAGTGCTGTCGAAATAGAAAAAATTGTTAGCTTGAACCGTGCGGAGAAAGAAGTTTCTGTTTATTCGGCTAACAAAACCATGGTGCGGCACATGCAGAAATTGGCCGCTATCTCGCCGCTGGTTAAGGTACCACGTTTTAGGCAACAAGGCTCTTTGGTGGTGTTAGGTATACCCCCTAGGCAGTTTGCATTTTGAAAAGAAGAACTGGCTGATGAGGGAATTGGAGTCAACCTAGAAATTGTTAGAATGCCTATAGATGGCGATCTCGAACGTGTCATCTCCCATATCCACGATGAAGACAAGCTTATACGCCGCTTGGCCGAGGCTAATAATCCCCTGGCTTACCATGCGTACGCACGCGACCTAATGTTGGGCCAAAACAACACCAGCGTTCTAAATAGCCTTGGGCAGATCAAGCGCAATGCGCTTGACCTCAAGGGTTTATCTGTCACGGACGTACAGGGTCGAAATAGCCTCTCTGTGGACACAGGTGGAAAAGTAGTTTAGGCAACGGGAACAACTCAATCACCGCACATAACGGCGCTGTGACGATGGGAAGCGGTGTCTCTTTTAATTGGGGACAGATAGGCAGCAAACCATCTGATTTGGTTTATCAGGACACAGTGGACAAAATTGTCTCCGGCAAGTATACAAGCCCAACGTCCACTTCTATCAATGGGACTGAGATACGCTCCCCTGTCATCACCGGTGCAATTCTTAACGGCGGCGTCATCAACGTTACCACAAACATTAATTTGGGCAAAAAATCATTATGCAGGGCCAAAACGCATCCATTGTCAACTACGGGAATGCATCTATTGATTTTCGCGGGGAGGAGCTTTGGCTTTCCAGTTCGAGTAATACAAAAATACAGGGGATTTCATTTCACGCTCAGAACTTCAGCAACGCAAGCAATATTTCTGCAACCAGCGTCACCATTGGAGGCAATGCCGCCGCCACTCAAGCTTGGGTAAACAGTCAGGGTTTTGCAGGCACTACGGGCTTGACCGGTACTGTAAATTACATGCGCGATGCAACCACGCCAGCATGGTTGAGATTTACCAAATGGCATATTAACCTCTAAGTCCGATGAATAGGCTATATAGTCCGGACACAGGGGGCGGCTACGTGTCGCCCCCTTGCCTATGTTAAGTAATACGTTACGGGGCCATAACACGTCCCCGTATTGGTTGCGAAAGGAGCTAAACCATGTCTACACAAGTACAGATTGACAAAAGCCTTTTTGTCAATTTATGTGAGTATTTTTTTAACAATCAGCTTGATCCTACACAGCTTGAGATTCTTGAAGAAACTATCGAACAGGCTTTGGACGGTAAAATTGATAAAATCTTAAATAGGGCAGCTTTTACAAAATACAAGACAGCTAAAACCCTCGCAGAGCGCGAACAAAATAGGAAAGAATACTTAGATAGGTGCGGTGTCCATAAATCTTTTAGAAGCCACGCAGAAACATCTTTTAGGCAGGCTAGGCCATGAGAGCAACAGAATAATCTTCACTCATACTAAATATGGGGACGTGTCACGGCCCCGTTAAAAACCGTCTCTCTTAAAAGAAATAAAACGGTGCATTGCTCGCCAATGCACAAACTGGGGGGTAGGGGGGAGTTTGCTCATCCCCCCTCGTCACCTTCTCTCGTTTTTCTGCGTTCGATTCTACTCCTTAATGTAATATAGGGGATAGAAGCCTAATGAAACACGTTCAACCCATTGCCCCACAGTGAATTGATGGCGCTTGAGATATTCTTCTACTTCCCGAAAAAACATAATGCGGATTGGACAGGATATGTAGAGGTTGTTTACCGCGAGGGAGAGGGGAAGTATAATTGCTACACCACATGCGACCAAGCATGTGATTTCCCTCCCCTAAAGGTTAACTTCCTAAACAGACCGTTTGCACAATTTGTTGCAACAAATTGTGCAAACAATTACACTATATGTCATGACAAACGGCGTTATTGCGAACAATAACGCCACAACTTATAATGGCTTACACATAAGATATTTCTTCATCTTTTGTGCGGAACAATTGAACCATCAGATTTCACGTCTAACCCCCATAATGGTATAATTTGTCCGAAGTGCTTTCACGCGCTAAAGTGTTCGCCTTATTCATAACAGAACAAGATATAGTGTAGAGAGAACACTCTTGTTCTCCACCAAATCCCTGTATTCTTTCACGCAGAACTTGCAAGATGTGTCACCGAGAAAACGGCTTTGCGTCCCCTCGTTCCACTCTTGCTAAATTAAATAAAAGAGGACTAGGAACACAGATTTTCTTCTAAAAAACCAGTATTCTTTCACACGCGGGTAGTAAAGAAAATTTTTCGTCTCTAGACCGAAAATCATTCGGTTGACGGTGGGTGTTGTAATGATTGACAATCGAGAAGTTATTGGGGCAACGCACGACAACGAGACGGGTGAGGTAACACGCATTATCCGCAAGGGCGACAGGATTTTATCGCCAAGGCTATATGGCCATGTCCTATCGAAGTATGCCAACGAACAGAATTCCGAAAATAGCATACGTTTGCACGTTGACAATTTTGTAAAGATCAACAATCGGTGCATCCCCAAGCTTGTGCGTCTCGGCTTGCGCGGCAGTGAGTGGGACTTACTTTTCTTCTTACTGCAATACACGCGATATGTTGTCGGGAAAGCGGCACACGGAAATGGCAAGCGTCTTACCAAGAGATATTTGGAAACACAATTGGACATGTCTGCAACACATGTACGTGACAGCTTATCTCGATTGAAGAAGCACGAGCTTATACGTTATAAGACTGCCGAGGGAGTGATTACACTTTGGGTCAATCCTTTTGTGTTTGCGAAAGGCATGTGTATCAATAAAACGCTTTTTGATATGTTCTGCGACACGGAGTGGCATGTGCTAAGTGGGATTGGTAATAACAAAACAGGGCGGTGACATTCCATCACAACCCTGTTAATAGCGGTGACTATTATTGCAGATTGAATCATGACTGGTGAATGTTCGTGGAAGACAAATGGATTCCCAGATAGTCCATGAGTGCCGATTCAAGAAGTTTTGAATAATTCACCTTGTTTTTTTCGGCAATTTCCTTGAGCCATACGGGTAAGCTTACATTGGTGGGAGCCTTTCTGTTATCAAGTTCTAACCGAACCAAATCAGGAAACACACTTACCGGCGCTGTTAAATAGCCTGTTGCTGTTTCAGGGTCGATGGCGGGTTTGGCGGAAGGCGCCGGAATGTCATCGTTATCCTTTTCCATGCCGTAGATATGAAGCGCAAGCGCGTCGGCGGCTTCCTGCTGCGCTTGTTCAAAGGTTTCCCCATAGCTGATACAGCCGGGCAGATCAGGATAATACACGCTATACCCCGTTTCTGTTGGTTCAAACACGGCCAAATACGTCAGTTTTCGCATATGAATACCTCCTATTTCAATCCTGCTTGCCGCAAGATACTGTTTAGTGTTCCGGGAGCAATATCACCCTTATGATGAGGGACTGTCACCTTCCCCCTCTTGGTAGGGTGGATATATTGTCTGTGAGAGCCCTTTGTTCGTTCGGCTACTTCTGTCCAACCGTCTTTTTGAAGTATCTGTATAATTTCTCTGATTGTCATCTTTAGCATTCCCCCCACCACTGCTATTATACGCATAAATTATGCGCATGTCAATATTCTTGCTGCAAAAAGCATGTAGCATTTCCAACGCGAACAGTCGTAGATTGGTTTGTCTTTTTTATTATTCTAAGAAATCCAGAGGTGAAAATTTCTGCAAATCCCCTGCTATAGACCGTTGACACCCTTCGACACATCCTATAAGATTTCGACAAAATCACCCATTCCCGTTTGCGTTTCTCTGTTGTTCCTGACCACACCGATGTTGTTTCATCCGAGAGGGGTCTGGCTATGACAATGCGGGGTACCGGTTTTGCGCTATAACGCCCGAACTGAGGCCGTTTTTCGGCTCGGTTCGGGCGTTTTGTGATTTGTTGTGCTTAGAGAACATTTCCCTCGCCTGCGGCGGGGGATAAAAAAACTTCCCACGGGTTACTGCAAAAAAACAAAATAACAAGAGGTGCATGGACATGAACACTAATCAAAGCAAACGCGTAGGTACCGCACGCCGGGCACGCAGCGTTTTGGCCTTGGCCTTAACTTGTGTGCTCGCTTTTGGGGCGCTGATGGTGCCTGTGGCCACGTCCGTATCCATTCCCACGCTCAACCTTGATCAAACACTGCACAGCGGGGTTGCTTTGAACGCGCCAATGGATACGCAAGCCGACGCGGACGCGCTCCAGGCCCGGCTGCTTGATGTCGGAGGTTTGGTTGCACTGTCTGATGACAAAGTGGCGGGAAAAGCCTCCGTGCTCGTGACGATTCCGGCGCAAGCGGAAGCTCGAGACCTTCGCTTCGTCTTAGCCGAATCTGAGCCCTTTGACGGGGGGCAAAACGCGGAAATCACGCTTTGGGTCAAGCCCATGGCTGGAGCGCAGTGGATTGAGTTTTACGCGGAAAATGTGAAGCTTCCCGGCGGGGACAAAGGCCGGTGGTCTGTGGGCGATGCGCTTACCGCCGGGCGCTGGAACCCGATCACCTTGGATCTCTCCGAGGTCATTTTGCCCGACGGGCTCTGTGGGGCGTTGTCGGTGAAAGTCAACGCGCCGTCGAAGTGGCTGTTTGACGAGGTAAAAACCTTACCGACCACGGTGCGCGCGTTTGACCTGGATACCATGGCGGGCGGCAACGCCGTGGTGCAGGACGAGCGGCGACAATTTGCGCCGCTTGGCGACGGGTACGACAACACGCCGATCCCGCTGACCACGGGCGGGGGATTCCACAAGGTGTTTCGCACGAAGGCAGATTTTGACGCGGGGACGTATGAGGATGCTAAATCGTTTGAGGATGGGCGGGTGTATTTTAAAAAACAGACCATTACCCAAAGATATAGTGACAACGCATCAAGCACTGGAAAGAATGCGCTCGATGTAGCCTATTATCAGTGTACTCTTTCTACCCCTTCACAACCAACGGCTGTTATTATCAAAAATATCGGCGATTACAGTTCTTCCTGGATTGATACCGCCAAATTTCAGTACTATGACGAAACTACCGCACAATGGGTGGACGTTAAAAATATAACCATTGCCTTGAACGCAGACGATCAGAGGTTTGAACTTAGTCTAAACATAAAAGCAAAGTTATGGAGAATACTGGCTCAAAAAAACCTGACGGCAAATTATTGGAGTTGCAGTCTCAAACTAATTATTGACCAGTATATTTCACCCGTAATGAACTTAGATAACACGCCATTTGCGAGCGGTAGGATCGCTTGGGAGCAAGAGGCCCACGCCACCTTTAACTTTCAGACCCGGTTGTCCGGGGACGGCGGCGTTACGTGGGAAGACTGGCAGGATGTTAAAAACGGCGGAGAAATCCCGGGCCTGTCGGGCTTGGGGCACGCCGATGACGCTTGTTTACAATACCGGGCGATTTATAAAGACCAGACCGACGCCTTCTTTGAGCCGTGGATTGGAAACGTGCGCATAGACATTCAACCCGCGCTATCGTCTATGCCCCTTCCCGCTTCGGAGCGCATACAAAAAATCTCGGTGGACAGCCTGTTGCAAGGCAAAGCGTCCTCAGACCCGAACGATGTGATCAAAACGCTGACGTACCCGGCTTTGTCTGACGACGGAAGGGTTGTGTACGAACCGGCCGCGGGCAAGGTCATAGATATGGTAACCGGGGCGGTTAGAAGCATAACAGCGTTAGACACCTCTTTGGCGGCCAAACTCAATTACGACGGCTCTTATGCTCTGGTTTATGTCAACGCGACCAGCAGCAACAACAATTACGCCAGCGGAAGTACTTACTATAACATCACCGTTGTGAATCTCAAGACGGGGGAACAGTCACGTCTAACCTCGTTGAAGTTAACAAGTTGGACTTTCATGGACGACAATACAATAGTATTTTATGTTAGCGGTCAGAGTTATTTACACTTTTATCATGTTGCGGCAAAAACGACAACAAGCCTTCCCGTCAGCTTTCCTTCACTGCCTTCACTTCAGGGAGTACCTTACTTCTATTCGTACAAAGACTCCGCCTCAGGAAAGTACATATTAACCGGCTACGGTTCGCTTCGGCCTATTTCGATAACCATGGCCAGCAATGGTATATCATACAATCGAGACGGAACAAAGTTATATTACTCCAGCGACAGTGGGGTTGTTCGCTATGATGTGAAAAGCGGGAAAGGCCAGCTCTTGCCAATTAGTTTTAGCGTTTCCAAACTGCTGGAAGACGGTCGGTTTTGGTCATATGAAAACAACCGCTACTTCAAAATAGACCCCGAGACCGGCGCGCGCCAAGAATTCTTTCCGGAATACCATGTCCTCTATCCCAACAAAGCCGGAACCGGGGCCCTTATCAACCTAGGCACCACCTCTTCACCCGAATACAAATACGTCGAACTCGTCCCCCAGCGCTACACCCCCGATGAGCCCGACGCCACGCAATACCTGCTCTCCTTCGACGGGCAGCGCAGTACCTATAAGGACGGCGTGTGGAAGCGTGTTGCGAGCTTACAGGCCCCTTCATCCGCACCCACGGCCTGACTAAGGCCGAGCTCGACGCGATGGGCCCCGAAGCCTACGCCAAACTCTACGAAAACGGCGCCACCGTGCTCTCCGTCGATGTGCTTTGCTACCTACAGTCGCGTTCGTCGTATCTTACGCCGTCCATCGGTTCGATTAAGGTCTACACTCGCCCCGCCGGCGCGGGCCTTAGCGCACAGCAACCCAAGACCTTTGCCGTAAAGAGCCAAGACTTTGACGCGACGCAGTGGCGCCGTGTAAACAAACTCTACCCGCTGGAACGCGGCGCGCGCGCGTTTGACGCGCGGTATCTCATCGCGGCGGGCGGTGACTATTACCAAGGCACCCCGAACGGCGCGCTGACGCCGATCCCGAACCCGGACATTGAACTGTATCTAAACGATCCGGGAACCAACTGGGCGCAGCTCATTCCTTACAGCATGAGCGCGGATCAGTTGCGCGCGCTCACGGCGGACACGCTCACTAACACGCTGGCGGGTCAAACCTTCTCTGTGCTCTACGCGATTCGTGTGCCGGATACCAGCACGGTCGGCTACACCGCCTCCATCACGGCGGACTTTGCCCAGAGGCAGATTCAGACGACCGGCACTGTGACACTCGAAGTCACCATGACAAGCGGCGAAAAGCTTATGCTTGCGGGTGTGGACGCGGAAGTGGCGGAAAACTTTTTAGAATGGCTCCATCGGCGGCAATATGGCATGGGGCTGGTGTTCTACCGGATCGACGCTGTCGGCAGCGGCGGCGCACAAACCACCCATTTCCTCAATTATTTCGCGATACAGAGCGCGTACATACGGTATTAACTGCTGTTCCCCATTTTCGCAGGGGAAAGAAGGAAACAATCTGCTTTCTGGCCTTTAGGGCCACGCCGCAAACCACGAACATAGACTGATACTAATCTCCCATAAAGCCGTCGACATCTTTACGGTCTTTTTGCCGCCTGTCTGCTTAAGAAAACCTTGTAAGGCACAAAGCATTGCGGCGGTTTTCTTCCTTGACAGACAACAAAAATCCTCGTAAATCTTGTCGACTCATTCATGGGAGATTAGTATGACCCCAAGCAAACGTCATTACGAAAGAGGGCGGACAACGATGAAACGCAGTTTAATCACGCCGAAGTGTTGTATGCTGATACTCTGCCTTTTGCTGGCCGGGTGGTTTTTGGCCTCTTGGATCTCTGTCGGCGCCGATCCGGTACAGGATCCGGAAGACCAGGCGATGGCCGAGGATTTGTCTGCCCTCTCCGAATGGGACGCCTCCGCGTTACTGAACCTATACGCCAGTATCGGCGATTGGGACACGGTGCGGGAGAACCTGTTTCTCTACCGGGCCGTCTACCGTCTGAAAGACAGCTGGTCACTCGATGACCACTGGTTTTATAGCGCCGTGAGCCAATGGGACGGCGAAGACCTCTATGCGGCGCTGCTCTACGCGCAAGATTGCGCGTTTGACCGGGAGCGTCTGCTGAGCTTCTTGGCGCTCAGCGAAACCGGAGCGGAGCTGGATGAACTAGTTTCCGGGCAAGCGCTGGGGGAAAAACAGACCTTTGCAAACTACGTCCCCGCCAGTGAAACGGACATCCTCCGGTATTTCGACTTAGGCCACACCACCGAAGACATTCTTGCAGCAGACGCAGCGGCACGACAACTCGACGTGACGCTGTGGGAGGTTTTGCAGGGCAATGTGGCCATACCCGAACAGAGCGCTGAGGTGGATGAAGCCCTGTCAGGCATGGAGCCGCCACTTTCGATCACCATTGTGGAGCCCGGCGGGAAAAAGACGACATACAAGGCAAAAGACTGGGCCGATTTACAGAAAAACATTGCGGGCAACTACCAAAAAGGCAAAGACAAAATAAAGCCGGACAAGAGGCCCTCGAGGGACGTTTCCAAGGATACATACGATACCCTCACAGACTATGACCTTGCAAACGCGGACAAGCTCGCCAAGGAAACCGGCGTTTCCCGTGACGAGATTCTTCGTATGCGCAACAAAGACATGGAGTGGAAGGACATTTTGGCGGCTTGCCGCGCCCAGAAACGCGCAGGTGTCAAATGAATAGACGATTGAGACGCAGTTTGCTTCTGCTCTGCGCGCTTGTGGTGCTGCTTGTCTGCTTCCTGCTGCAAAACGCGCAGGCAGCTACACAAGTGCAGCCGTCCACACAGCTTTCCCTGCTCCAAGCGCTGAAGACCCAGAAAAAAGATACCTACTACAACGTCGAGCTCAACGCGCCGTTTTCCAAACAGACCAGCGGCGTCTCGGAAGCCGTTTCGCTGCAAACCGGAGAACTCACCGTATTTCAGCAGATCCTCTCGCTGCCCGGACGCAATGGGAAAGACGTAAAGCTCGGCCTAAACTTTGACAGTCGCGCGGGCAAGCTTTACGAAGAAGCCACAAAGAGCAGCGGCGGTGTGACTTATGGCAGCATCATTGTCGCCGTGTACGACGTGTTTGACGCGGATGGGTATTGGCTGCGGCAAGACGGACTCAAGTACGCCATAAACGAAGCCATTGTCGGCAGCGCGACCATCAACAAGGAATCGTGGGTGTTCAGCGGGTATCTCAGCTATGAAAACGGCACGTCCCTGCTTTCGGCTTCCAATATCGTCAGCGCCACCCGCGAAAAAGACCGGCAAAGCCATGTGTTTGGCTTGGGCTGGCGGCTCGATTTGCCGTCAATGGACACGGAACTCGCGCAGAAGTACATCACCCTGCCGAGTGGGGCAACCTACGCGCTCGACGACAAGACAACCTCCGGCCTCAAAGATTATCCGCTCACGGATTTGACGCTGCGCAAAGAGGGTACGCGCTATCGCCTGACGCTGCTCGGTGGAGACAGCTATTTGTTTTCGGAACAGGGCGATTTGCTCACTGAGTCCGACCGTTTTGGCAACACCATCACCTATCAGTGGACGACGCAAAACGGTGTTCGGTTGCTCACGAGCATTACGGATACCCTGGGGCGCGTGATTTCCATATCTTACTCCGACCGTGAGATGGTTTTTTCTTGGGGTGATCAGAGCGCTCGGGCTCTATTTTCCACTGTGCCCAACGACACGAAGAAAAAGCTGCTTTCGGGCTTTATCGACCCACTGGGACGAACGATAAACTATACCTACAGCTTTGTCCAAACTCCGTTTTGCATGGTGGGTACAAGCAGTGTGAACAACACGGTGGTTGTCTTGGATAGCATTCTTTACCCCACTGGGTTGCAAACGAAGTATGACTATCAGACGGGCACCCGTCGCCTGACACAGGGGGGCAGTGTATCGTATCGGCGGGTAACTCGGCGCTACGACTTGTCACAAGGGCGAGAAGAACTAGCCCTTTCTTACGCCTATCAAGGTTCGCCGGATGGCTATCCCGCGGCGAAGATGCCTTCCGGCTATACTTACAGCACGAATGTCACGGATGACAGCGGCATAACGGAAACCACCACCTACAACGAAAAACAGCAGTCCATCCTGGTTCGTAAAGTGTCAGACCGTGCGCTTTCGGAAATCGAGACACAGTTCGACAGCTTAATTGGCGCGCCACTGCGTTGCACGACCAAGCTGTACAACGAAGCGGGCGGCACGCTCACGCGTGTGGACACCTACACCTACAACACGGCGGGTCAACTGCTTTCGGAGAACCATCCCCCGAGCACCTCGGAACTGGGCACTGGGATGTATGAAACCCGATATACATACGGCGGGCCGTATCAGCTACTGACAGGAAAACGGTATTACCAGGACAAGGGCAAGCCCGTTGTGGAGGCCTTTGTCCTCACAAACGACGGAAAAGCCGTCGCGGAAGACATGGTGACGGTGGCGGGAGCACGCACCCGAAAAACGCGTTTTCGCTATGATGTCTTTGGGAACTGTGTCTGGATGCCTGAGGCCGCCGACGATACACAGGAGGCCGTGACGGAGATTGCCTATGGCGCGGAGTATGGCAGCGCCTACCCCACCATGATCCGACGGCGCGCCGCTGCTTCTGACGGTGGCCCCCACACGACGGAGACCTTCACCTATGACCGCGGCAGTGGGAGGCGGCTGTCGTATACGGACGGGAACGGACACACAACTCGCTACACATACGACGCGCTGGGCCGCGTCATTCGGGAGTCTCTGCCCGACGGCGCTGTCCGTGACATCCGGTATGAAGACACAGAAAATCGTTTGACGACCACAGCCGCCGACGGCGCGCGCCTCATCTACCAGTTTGACCCCGCCGGACGGCTGAGCTCCGTCCGGAGTGAAACCGAGGGCGTACTCAGTCGCTGGGTTTACGACCGCTTTGGGCGGGAGACCCAGAGCACGGACGGAAACGGGAATGTGCAAACGCTGGGTTATGATCTTGAGGGCAACCTCACGGCGATCACCCGGCGGGACAGCGCGGGCAAACTTATGGCCCGCACGAGCATCGCCTACGACTGCGCGTATTTTGACAACGAACTCGGGCGGCAGACCGCCGTGACGGTGACACAGGAAACCGGCACCACGCCGCTTGTCACGCGCTATCTTTACAACGCGTTGGGATTCCCGCTGGCCCAAGACAGTGTCCTGTCCGACGGCACACGGCGGGAAGCCTATACCATGAACACCTTGGGGCAAGTCACCGCCACCCAGGCCCCCGACGGGACGGTGACCCGTTACGACTATGCCTACGGGGATTTGCTCTCCTGTGTCACAAACCCCGACGGCACAAAGCTTACCTACACGTACGACATGCGCGGAAACGTACTATGCGAAACCAATCCCGAAGGACAAGAAGTCCGCTATCGTTATGACGCGCTCGGACGTTTGGTGGAAAAACGCGCGCCGTATCAGAACGGCGTGGACAGCGTGACGCGATATGAATACGACGCGGCGGGGAAAGTTTCGCGCACGGTAGATCCCGAAGGATATGAAACCCGGTATGAATACAACGCCAGGGGCTTTTTGACGATGATCCGTGTCCCGGTCGACACGACACAAACTGACCTGACCGCGATGAGCTACGACGCCGAGGGCCGTCTAACCGCCGTGAAGCGCGGCGAGCATACGGTGTCCTATCGTTACAACGCCTTGGGGCAGAACACGGAGCTCATCGACGCACTCGGGCAGGTGACCAAGTACAGCTATGACCGAAACGGCAACCTGCTGACAAGCACCGACCGGCGTGGTGTCACCACAAGCTACAC
>CAYWWF010000026.1:0-1524 GCA_964461745.1 uncultured Oscillospiraceae bacterium
GTGATTTCGCGCATGATTTTTTCCGGATCGGTAACCGCGAACAGATTGAAGGTGTCGTACAATTCCATGGTGTGTCGCAGAGCCAAATCGCTGCGCTCAAGGGCCTGCTGCAAACGCAGATTCAATTCGGTGAGTTCTGCTTTCTTTTCGCCGAGTTGTCGTATGTACATGAGCAATATGTAAAAACCGCCAATGATGACGAGAAAGCCGATGACAATGTTGATGTTGGCATAGTCCACTGTTTTGTGATAATTCCAGTAAAAGCGACCCATCAGCGCGCACATCAAGCACCAGAGAATGGACAACAGGGTAGCGATTTTGAAAACCAGTCGGTCGATGACCATAACAATGGTCAGGGAACTTACAAAATACCATAGATAGGGGCTTGCAAATCCACCGCTGAGAAAAATAAACACACCATAGGATAGGTTTTCCAAAGTTAAGGTAATAAGAAGTCCGACAAACAAGCCGCTGGAGAGACATTTCTTGTATAAATATGAGCCGACCAAACAGGCGGCAATCATCCCCAGGGCGATGATGAGCTGACCCTGCACAAGGCCACGTATCATCATAAAAATATACAATGAGGATGAAACGGCGACAAATGCGAATCGAAACAGAATACAAATATCGATGAGTTCTCTTTTCTTGGATTTAATCAGCCAATTCATTCACTTCAGTCCGGTAATCACAATTTTTAGAAAATAGAAAAAACATTACATGGAAAACGGGTGGTAGCGCACGCACATGCCCTGAGCTCCGCTTACGCAGTGATCTTCAAGAGGTTTGCGAACATCGACGAGTCCTTTTCACAGGATGTTAAAGTGTGAAGAAATTGTAAGACGAGGAAATTACAAAATATAGCATACCTGCAAAACAATGCTACGAAATATAAAAAAATTGTAGCACGAATTGTGTCGGTTGGCAACTATAATATGGAAGGAAGGCAAAAATAAAGACCACAAAGAAATTCTTTGTGGTCGTCCAGAATTATAAAAAGTGATACGAAACGCGGATAGAAATGGCGATAAGAAAACGCCGGATTTTCTATCAAATGCCCGTGCGTAAAAAAACGGCAATACTTTGTATACTCACGATTGTTTAGGTGTGGACAGGCGGAACAAAGACAAGTTTACTATCATTATTTTATCCGTTTTTCGTATGAAAATCTCGTTCCTACAGAACACCCTCGGCGTGACGGTGCACATGGCAGCCAAGACAGACAGCACAGGGCAGTCCGGCAATGTGTGTAGCGCGCGGCTCGACAAACACGCGAAGGGCTGTGTTGCGGCCACCGAAGCCTTGCGGGCCGATACCCAGCGCATTGATTTTGCTGAGTAGCCGATCTTCGAGCGCCCGATAAAGCTCGGACTTTGTGATACTGTCTAATGGACGCGTGAGTGCTTTTTTGGCAGAAAGCAGACAGCTTTCTGCTGTTCCACCGAGGCCGATGCCGACGACGATGGGCGGACAGGGATTGGCCCCGGCTGTATGTACACGCTCCACCACAAAACGTTCGATGTC